>NZ_JAKUFR010000092.1:0-17014 GCF_022663555.1 Bacillus cereus group sp. BfR-BA-01381 | reverse complement strand
CCGCAGTTAACCCTCACTACTAGCCAATCACTTGACTAGCAGGGCTTACTGATATATTTAATTAACTTTCGTTATAATTGGTTAAATAAATCGTAACAGTTAGTTACCCTTTCGTTTTCTCAGCAGACTGCACAACATCAACGGCCGCTTTCACATCCGCTAAGTCATACGTAGAATGGACTTTCATAAAATGTAATTGCTCATTTTCTACTAAGCGAATTAAATGACGAAACGTTTCTTGCCATTTATATGGTGAAACTTCATTATTCCAATGTCGTAAATGAAATATGTTCGCGTGCACTTTTGCTTTCGTGACAATCTCTGCCCAGTTCACTTGTATTCCTGATAGAAGGCCGATCGTTAAAAAGTGCCCGTTTGGACGTAAGGAAAAAGCGAGTTCATTTCCATCCGGTCCTCCGATAGAATCAATCGCAGCATCCGCGCCGAGCCCGTTCGTTAATTCCATAACGGTTTCATAAAGCGGGGTAGTGGAAGTATCGATTACATATGCAGCACCTAGGCGCAGTAACTCCTCTGTATGCTTATTATTTCTTGTCACGGCAATGAGTCGGAAGTTTAAAATTTGTGATAACTGCGCAAAAAGATGACCAATTGCGGATCCACAAGCATTCACTAATAAAACATCATTACGTTGTAAGTTTAGCGTTTCTGTACATGTAACCCACGCCGTAAGAGGATTAATATACATTTGTGCCGCTGTGAAATCATCGATGGAATCAGGAATAGGAACTACAAAGTCAGCCGACGTCTTCACATACTCTTGCCAAGTACCTTCTCCGCGTAAAGGTAAAACCCGTTTGCCGATAAGGTCTCTAGAAACAAAAGCTCCCACATCTTCTACAATACCAACACCTTCATAACCAGGTATGTTAGGTAACGGAATTCTATGAGCATACGCTCCCGTAACGGGAATTAAGTCAGATGGATTAATCGGTCTAACTAACATACGAACTAGCACTTCATTCTCTTTTAATGGTTCTATGTTTTTATATTCCATTTGTAATACATCTTTTGGATTGCCGAACTTGTGAAATTGAATGTGTTTTCCGTGCAAAGTAATGTTCCCCCTTAGTGTGATTGGATTTATTATAGCATTTTTGGTATGAGGGAATTTTATTGAAGGTGAATAAATTGATATTAATATATATGTGGTTAAAAGAAAAATCTCCTTGAAGTCTATACTTTGAGGAGATTTTTTGTACAGCAAAATTTATGTTCCAGATTCATGATTTAACTTAGAAAATCATATGTTTAAGTAGAGCTTTTTTCTGTCAAAAATGTATGTAACAATTTTAATTTGGACAAGGAGGAAAAGCATGGACAGATGTCGAAAGTTAGGGCAGTCTTTAAATTTAAATGAAAAAGAAGATGAATTGGGGGTAATAGATATGAGTCAAGTAGTGACTGATATGCAACCGTTAGAAACAAAAGAAACAGAGAAATTAGTAACTCGTCGCCCAAAAGATGCTCAAGATTTACGCAAAATGATCGGAACTCGTACAGCAGGTAGTAAAAATTTAGTAGATATTTATAAAGAAGAAAGATAAGGGAGAAATATAAATGGTAACTAATTTCGTTCAAGGTGAGGGTGCTGTTTTAAGTATTCAACAAGCATCGATTTATGTAGATGCTTGTTTTATTTTGGCATTTTTAGATGAAGATGATACTCGTTCTGATAAGGTAGCTAATTTAATTAACGCATGGACGGAGAAAGAAATAGAAATGGGGATTAGCTCACATACTTTTACAGAAGTAGTAGGTATTCTTATGAAAAATAAAATTGAGCGAGCATTGAAAATCTATATAGAGAATATGGAAAATATAAAATCTAAAGGAATAGGGTGTTTGAGTGAAGATGATAGAAGAGATATTGTTTCTATAGAAGCGGCATGTAATTTATATGAAATCTATCAATATATTATTAAAGTAAGGGCAGAATCTGAAGATGAAAGTAAAGAGGTTTATGCTAAAGAATTACTAAAGGTAGGAAAAAGGCATGCTAAAAGAAGAAGTGGATTAACAGCGTATTATACAAACGTTGTTCAAATCTTCGAGGAATTTCTGTATAGTATGGAAAATCACTTCAAAATTAAGGTTGAATATATTTCTTCTGATAAGAAGGCTATAGATGCTGCAGCTCAGTATATGAAGCTTTATCAATTAGAGGCCTACGATGCAATGCATTTAGCAATAGCTAGAAATAAATGTGATTACTTTATAACTTTAGATCAGGATTTTATACAAAATTTTTTGAAAAAAGATAAGAATTTGCAAACAAAAGTTATAGTCTTTGCATGAAAAAGGAAGCAACCGCAGTTACTTCCTACATCTATTAAGCCGAAGCTCTCTTCATTCTCTCAAGTAAACTAGATAACACATGCGTACGATACGATTCTAGTTTTTTACCTTCATAAGTACGAATGCCTAATTTTTTAAGTTCTTTTACATACCAACCTTTGCTTCCGAAATACATGCAATCGCTCCCCTTCAACTTTGTTTTATTTGTTCTGATTGCATATGGAGGTACAGGTAATATAATGAAGGAAATGAATTTCGCGCGAAAATGGTTAACTTTGTTGCAAAAGACATATATACTAAAGATAGTATACAACGAGGTGGACAAGACGTGATTATAGAGAAGCACGAAATTCAAATTGACCAAATTACAAGCGGTAAAGTGAATATCTTTACTTTCTATCGAAATAGAAAGCAAATTGATGATCATTTTTTACGATTGCAAGAACCATCGCTTACAGCAAACTACTTCTTCCATTTTCATTTTGATGCAGAGAGCTTGCATCTACTGCAGGAAGAGTTTCCAAGCGTATATCCGTACGACGGTAGTGAAACGATTCACGACTGGACGGAAAAGATGAAAGCAGAATTACAACATCAGATCCAAACAGGAAAATGGAATAAACGCGTACGTATCGGTAATCGCATTCTAGATGTGGTGTTTACGTGGTGTGACGAAGATATAGTAGAGTGAAAAAGAAGCGGATGACGCTTCTTTTTTTAGCGCTGGAATAAAACGAGCTTACCTGCAGTAGATGTGCAGCGATGTGTTTTTTCATACAATCCTTTTTCTCGTAAAAGAGATTCACCTTTTGTTTTCGCTTCTTTTTCAGTTGCCGCCTCGAATGATTCGTCCAATGCTTTTGAACCATCTTTTTCAAAGACTGTTAGAACGTATACTCCCATGAAAATTCCCTCCAATGATAGAAATCAGAATCTTATAACTATTTTGTCATAAATCACTAGAATATGCAAAGAAATATGTGACATTGCGTGTTACAATAAGGTGAAACTTTTGAAACATAGAAAGGATCGTTATTTGTGAAACAAGTGAAGTTTATACATGCGGCTGATTTGCATTTGGATAGTCCGTTTAAAGGGATGGGGATGAATGTACCGCAGTCTGTTTGGGAGAGAATGAAGCAGAGTACGTTTGAATCGTTCGAACGTATTGTTGATAAAGCGATTCAAGAGCGCGTTGATTTCGTATTGCTAGCCGGGGATTTGTATGATGCGGAGACGAGAAGTTTGAGAGCGCAAGTGTTTGTGCGCGAGCAAATGAAGAGACTGTCGCAGTACGATATCCCTGTTTTTATTATTCACGGTAACCACGATCATTTAGGAGGAAGCTGGGCAGCAATTGATTTTCCAGAAAATGTTCATGTGTTTACAGAGCCTTATGTAGAAGAGAAATCATTTTATAAAGATGGTGAGTTGTTAGCTTCTATTTACGGTTTTAGTTATTTGCAACAAGCGGTAACGGATAATATGACAGCACAGTATAAGAAAATGAGTGATGCGCCTTTTCATATTGGCATGCTTCACGGAAGTGTGGAAGGAGATGCAGAGCATAATCGCTATGCGCCGTTTCAACTTCGTGAGCTAAAAGAAAAGCAGTTTGATTATTGGGCTCTTGGCCATATACATAAACGTGAAATTTTATCAGAGGAGCCATATATTATTTATCCGGGTAATATACAAGGTCGCCATCGTAAGGAAACGGGCGAGAAAGGTGCATACCTGATTGAACTTACGAAACAAGGAACGCATACTTCATTTTTCCATACGGCGGATGTTGTGTGGGATGAGATAGAAGTGAGCATCGATGGACTTGAAACTGTCGATGAACTTATGACGAGCGTATCAAGTGCGATGAATGAGTGCCGAAGAGAAGAGGAAGGAACGCTATTAACAGTCTTATTTACAGGACAGGGGCCACTTTCTCCTTATTTACGTGATGAAAAACGTGTGGAAGAGATTTTTCATATTTTAGCAGCGGGCGAAGAGCGAAAAGATTTCGTGTATGCGATGAAGTGGAAAAATGAGACGGTCTCTTTTGCGGAAATCGAACGTTTGAAAGAAGAAAATCATTTCGTCGGTAGCGTGCTAAAAGAGTTAGAAGCTTTCACCAATATGGACGGCGTGTTGCGCACAATTTGGACATCTCCTGTAGCGCGTAATAGTATTGAATTTTTTACAGAGGAAGAGAAGAAAGAGATTCAGAAGGAAGCGGAAAATATTATTTTAGAACAATTATTCCAGCAAGAGAGGGATAAGAAATGAGAATGGAAAAACTCCATATTTATGGGTACGGAAAATTAGAAAATGTGGAAATGGATCTTTCAACGCTGACGGTGTTATACGGTGAAAATGAAGCGGGAAAATCGACAATTCGCTCGTTTATGAAAAGTATTTTATTCGGTTTTCCGACGAGAGGACAGCGCCGTTATGAACCGAAAGAAGGCGGCAAGTATGGCGGTGCGATGACTGTACAAACAGAGAAGTACGGCCGTTTGAAAATTGAACGATTGCCAAAGGCGGCCGCTGGTGAAGTAACCGTTTATTTTGAAGACGGGAAAACGGGCGGCGAAGAAATTTTACACGATATATTAACCGGGATGAATGAGAGCTTATTTGAATCTGTCTTTTCATTTGATATGCACGGTCTTCAAAACATTCATCAGCTTGGTGAAGCGGACATCGGCAATTATTTATTTTCAGCAAGCGCAGTCGGAAGTGATGCGTTATTGCAGCTCGATAAAAAGCTAGAAAAAGAAATGGATCAGCGTTTTAAGCCGAGTGGTCGTAAGCCAGAAATTAACGTGTCACTGCAAGAGATGAAGAAGCTGGAAGAGAAGATGAAAGAGTGGCAAGGGAAAATTGGCACGTATGAAAAACAGGTCAAACAGTTAAAAGAAAGTGAAGAGAAGCTTGCTTCTGTTCGCGTGGAAAAAGAGAGCGCAGAAAAACGAAAGCAAGATTATGAAATATTAGCGGCGCTTGAGCCTCTCGTTATTGAAAAGCGTGCGCATGAGAAAGTGTTAGAAGATGAAAAAGGACAGTTTCCTGTAAACGGAATGGCGCGCTATGAAGCAATTAAGGCGAAGATGGAGCCGCTCCAGTTGCAAGTTGATTCGCTCCATAAAAAAATAGAGACAGTGCAATTGGAAATGGAATCGATTCAAATAGACGAAGAGTTTTTACAAAAAGAAAGTTATGTAGAAGAACTTCGTATGCAGCATATGTCGTATGAAAATGCACGCCAAGAAATGCGTGATGTGACAGGAACGATTACGAATATAAAAGAAGAGCTTGCAGAACTTGAGCAACAAATTGGTGCTACTTTTGAAAAAGAAACAGTCCTGTCGTTTGACATGAGTTTGGCAACGAAAGAATTAATTACGCAAACCGTACAAAAAGCGCGTGAATTAGAAACGCAAAAAGCACAGCTTGATGATCGTTTTAAAGTAGCGCAGGAGCAATTAGAAGAACAAGAAGAAAATATAAGACAGATTCAGAAGCAAATGTTAGCGGATGAAGAGCGAAATGCGTTAGCTGAGAAAGAGAAGTCGTTCCAAGATGCGGCGTTTATCGGTATGGGCGCAGAGAAAATGAAGCGCAAGTACGAGGAAAAAGCAGGAGCGGCTATGCAAAAGAAAAAGCAGTGGCAAAGAGTTTGTCTTCTGTTACTTCTTATTAATACAGGCATTTTATTCACAAGCTTATTTATAGACAATCGCCCGCTCTTATTTATTAGCGTCATCGTTTTTGTAGGGATTGTTCTTGCCCTTGTTTTATATAAGGATCCGTCAAGTGGATTACAAGAAGAACTTCTTACTCTTCAGCAAAGTGCTGGCGGGAGACAAAGTGAAGAAGCGATGTCAGTGCGCTATGAGTTAGAAAAAGATGAAGAGATACGTAAACTATTTGAGCGTGAGTCATATAAGTTACAGCAAATGGAGCGAGCGTATGATAAAGTCGTTTCATCGTATGAGGAATGGGAGCGAGAAACGTTCCGCACGAGCGAACAAGTAAATGTGTATAAAAAGCGGTATACGTTCCCTGAATTTTATACGTACGCACACGTATTGCCGGCGTTTGAGCGTATGGAAAAAATGCAGCAATTATATCGGGAGTTAGAAAAACAAGACACGCGAAAATCTTCATTATATGAAATGATTTCGCAATTTGAACATAAACTAGAAACTGTTATCGGTAGTGCGGAGTATAATAAGCTACACGAGGCACAAAGCCGTATGCAAAATGAGAAAGAAAAACGCCAAACTTGTAAGCAGTTAAAAGAAAAACTGGCGGAATGGCAAGAAGAATATGAGTTCATGCAAGAACAATTGAAACAACTGTTAGTAGAACGAGACAGTTTATGGCATATCGCAGAGTCTACAAATGAAGAGATGTTTTTAGAGGCAGGTACACTAGCGGAAAAACGTGAAGATGCGGAGAAGCAAGTTGGGCGTTTATTGCCGCAAATTGATCTGTTAGAACAACGTTTAACGAGTTTATCATTAGCTGAACATTACGAAGCTGACGGGTATGATGAAAAATTAAAGCAAGAACTGACAGTCATGCAAAACTGTCTTACAAAGGAAAAAGAACTGACAGAGCGTATTGCGAAACATCGTATGGAAATTGCGAATTTAGAAGAAGGTAGTACGTATGGTGATTTACTACACGAATGGGAAATGAAAAAAGCGCAAGTGCGTGAACAAGTGAAGAAATGGGCTGCTTATGCGACCGCAAAGACAGTGTTAACGAAAACGAAGCAATATTATCATGAAGTACATCTTCCTCGTATTTTACAAAAATCAGAAGAGTATTTCGTCTATTTAACAGGCGGACGATATAGTAAAATCTTTTCACCGTCAGAGGCGGAGCCGTTTATTGTAGAGCGTAACGACGGTATGCGTTTTTATAGTCATGAACTAAGCCAAGCGACAGCTGAGCAGTTGTATTTATCGCTGAGATTTGCGTTAGCAAAAACATTTGAGCATGATTATCCATTTATTATTGATGATAGTTTCGTGCATTTTGATGCGGTAAGGACGAATCGGACGATTGAACTTATAAAGGAAATTGCAAAGGATAGACAAGTGATCTTCTTTACATGTCATGCGCATTTACTCGCGTATTTTACAGAAAAACAGATTATAAAATTAACGCATAAGCGTAAAGAAAATGAGTTGTAGTGTGCTATACTAAAAGTAACTGATTTGGTGGAGGAATTCGAATGAAAAAGAAAATTGCAGAGTATGAAGTTGGTGAACAAGTCGATATTTTCTTGTTAATTAAAACAGCGACAAAAGGTATCGCAAGCAATGGAAAGCCATTTTTAACAGTAATCTTACAAGATCCAAGTGGAGATATTGAAGCGAAATTGTGGGACGTATCACCAGAAGTTGAGAAACAATATGTAGCGGAAACAATCGTGAAAGTGGCTGGAGATATTTTAAATTACAAAGGACGTATTCAATTACGTGTGAAACAAATTCGTGTTGCGAATGAAAATGAAGTTACGGATATCTCAGACTTCGTAGAAAAAGCACCAGTGAAAAAAGAAGATATGGTTGAGAAAATTACGCAATACATATTTGAAATGAGAAACCCGAACATTCAACGTCTAACAAGACATTTATTAAATAAGCATCAAAACGAATTTTTAGACTATCCAGCAGCGACGAAGAACCATCACGAGTTCGTATCTGGACTAGCTTATCACGTCGTATCGATGCTTGATTTAGCGAAAGCTATCTCAAATCTATATCCATCATTAGATAAAGACTTACTATATGCAGGCGTTATTTTACACGACCTTGGTAAAGTAATCGAATTATCTGGCCCAATTTCTACAACGTATACGTTAGAAGGAAATTTATTAGGCCACATTTCGATTATGGTGAACGAAATTGGGAAAGCAGCAGACGAGCTGCAAATCGATGCAGAAGAAGTATTAATTCTTCAACACATCGTCCTTTCTCATCACGGAAAAGCAGAATGGGGTAGTCCAAAACCACCATTAGTAAAAGAAGCAGAAATTCTGCACTACATCGATAACTTAGATGCAAAAATGAACATGATGGACCGTGCATTAGGACGCACAAAACCAGGTGAATACACTGAGCGTGTCTTTGCTCTTGATAATCGTTCGTTCTATAAGCCGTCGTTCCATAATTAATAGTGTGAATAAAGTGGCCTCATTAAGTGTTAGTAGCTTAGTGGGGCTGTTTTTTTATTAAAAATGAAATAGTTAAAAGGAAATAATTGAAGAAGAGTCATTGAAAAGGGTAAGTTCTAAACATGCAAAAAAATGAGTTAGAACAGAAATTATTACAAGAAGAGGTGTCAAAGGACTTATATAGTTTAAAGGGTGGATTACCAAACGAATCGTATTGTTTAAATGAACAGAATGGAGTATGGGAAGTATAGTGAGCGAGGAACAAAGAGTAATCTTAAGACATTTAATTCTGAGACAGAGGCATGTGAATACTTCTATACTAGTTTAATTGAGATGTTAAAAGGGATGGGTTTAATTTAAACCTGAAATAAAAGGGCATTTCCGTTTGGGGATGCCCTTTTATTTTATATACACATTATTATACTAATCTAAAGTTTCTGTATTTACATTTTTTTCTTTTTATCTCATAATTTTAATTGGGGAAAGGGAGGAAAGAAATGGTTCAAATCAAAGTGACACCTGAAATGCTAGAAGAAGTTGCTAATCGTGCAAGTAATACCCGAATCGCATTAGAATCTATACATAATAATTTATGTAATGAAATTGATCATTTGTGTTTTCAATGGATTGGTGCCTCTAATCAACAATTCGTTCAAATGTTCAATGATGCGAGACCAAAAGCTTTTACATCTATCAATTCACTTGTGCAAGTAGAAGAAGATTTGAAACGAATTGCTGAAAAATTTCGCAATGCGGATGATCAAGATGTTACAATAGAAGAAGGTGCAATGTGCGGTAAAACATCTTCTGAAGAGAACGGCTTTGATGGTGGAAAATTAGCTAGGGATATAGCTGGAGAAATAAGTGGTGAGTATGATGTTCGTCGTGTTTGGGATGGTATTGATCCATCTACTGGCGAAAAACTTTCGGGGTGGGAACGTGCTGGAGCAGGTGTCATGGCTGTAGCCGGCCTTACACCCTTTGGAAAGATAGCTAAAGTAGGAAAAGGAGTTAAAATGACTGCTAAGGCTACTGAGGCTGTAAATATAGCTAAAAAAGTACCTGTTGGAGGAGCCGATGTAGTTAAGGGGACGGGTAAAGCTCTATTGACTAATGAAGGAAAAGTTGGAACCTATAAACAACTTGTGAAACAAGGAACTGCTTTTGATAATATTACTCCACATCATATGCCTTCTGCAGAGAAAATGAAACAAGCTGGTATAAAAAGGAATGATGGTGTGAGTATGAATATGGAACAACCTCATCCTGGGACCGGTGGGAGACATCGTGAAACATATACATATGGTCTATCAGGAGAAAAATCGAAGGCGTATTTAAACCTTAGCTTTCGTGATGCCTTAGCTCATGATATTTTGGATGCTCGAAGAATTTATATAAAAGATGGTTTACATACTGCTGAGATAAGAGAAGGTTTAAGAGAAGTTATTAAAAGAAACAAAGAGCTGTATCCGCATTTATTTGATAAATAAAACATGGAAAGGATGATTACCTTTGGATATTAAGAGTCATCTAAAAAGACTATATGATAATCGTTTATTAGAAAATGAAAATGAGATACGAGATTTTAATGAGTCATTAATGGAAGTAATAGAGTACAACGACGTCTTTGTTATTACAGATTTATGTTTAGTTTTGGATGATGAGACTGAGCAATTTGAGGTTATGTTTGGTTTAATTCATGGAATAGAGAGCTTATATAAAAATAATATAGAAGAAGGACTTGTATGTATTGCTAAAGCTGTTCCGAAGATGATTAACTCAGCAAAAGAATGGGTAGAAATTTTACATTATAGAATTCTTAATCACCCTCAAGTAAGATTAGCATATGGAAAAGTACTTTCGGAATTTGATCCATCAATTACGATTAGTATTAAAGAATTATTGATTGATATAAAAAATGAAGACCCTGATATGTTTAGTGAATCTGTTAATGAGGTAATTAAGAGCATCTAATGTTTAAAGTTGAAAAGATATAAAAGCACATAAGGCAAGTCAACAAGAAAATAACTTATTATTGTAGTGGAAAGAAAAAGAATAGGTTGTTTAAAAGTGCATACTCCATGATGGTTGTACCATCATAGAGTGCTATGTGCAATGATAGAATAAGAAAACGAGGTACGAGGTTTGGAGAGATGACATTTTACTGGGTGATGAATATAAATACACGGAATGTATATAAAACTAACGAACTCGTACAAACTCGTAAGATTTAACGTAGTAGTTGTCATGACATGTAAAAGGTGTCATACTGTTACTACAAAACTTACAAATTTATGCTACTTAAAAATGGATGAACTTAAAGCACTTGATTGTCAATTAAAGGCAACAAGTGCTTTTTGCATTTTAGCGTAGAAATTTAAAAGAGCATTATAATTTTATAAGTTTATTAAGTGTTAAATTTTTATTGTTGTTTTATAGATTATAATGGCTATGTACAGTGTACGACGATAGTAGAGGGGAAAATAAAGGGTTGTGTTATTTTTTGAAGTCATCGTAAGGTACATTTTAACAGATGGACGTTATGCACAAGTTATCCGCAAAAAATAAGTAAACGTTATGGGATTCTCCACTGTTTGTTCATATAAAATTGAAGAAGGAAAAAATTATCCTGTTATTCTCGACATTACAGTTTTCGATAATATTGAAATAAACGAAGGAACAGATGGAGTTAAAAGTTTAAAAAGAATTGATAATTCTTTTAAGTATCGTATTAGTGGAATATTAAAACGTAGGTTTATTGATGCAGGGATTATTATTACAGATGAAGATGAAATATTCCCGGAACGCAGTAAATACTTTAACAAGTATGTTGAAATTGACGTTGATAGAATCAACATTGAATTTGTAAAAGGAGGCTAGTCTCTTATCTTACTTAAACTCATACCACCAACATCTAACATCTATGATCAAGGCAAGGTATCCTTTCAATCCATTAAGTTGCCCATCTGGTGTTTCATAGGGGGAGACATCTCCTGATTTGCTGATGTTTTGTTTTGCTGATGGCGTTGCAACTTTAATCTAGATTGACGGTTCTTTTCGCTACTAATGTTTTTTATATTTACTAAACCATTCTCCAGTCCAAAATGTTATGCAATAAAAAAATACCTCGAATTTGAGATAAATCTCTTGCTTTTTAATCACTTGAGGTGTAAAGTGATAGTAACGAAAGCGATTGAGTCATATGAAAAATATACACTCACTTGCTTTCGACTTACAAAACAAAGTAACTTATGCAGTAAAAACTAAGATGAATTTACAAAAACATAATGAGAATAAATTAAAACGCTAAAAACCATATTAGTTGTGGGAAATGTTATTTTTTTAGTTATCACTTGACTAGTAAAATGAAACGGAGGAATTACGAATGTATAAAATTAAAGGGCATCATCACATTTCAATGGTTACGAAAAATGCAAATGAAAATAATCACTTTTATAAAAATGTGCTTGGTTTACGTCGCGTGAAAATGACAGTAAACCAAGATGATCCATCAATGTATCATTTATTTTATGGAGATAAAACCGGAAGTCCAGGTACGGAATTATCTTTTTTTGAAATTCCTTTAGTAGGAAAAACGTACCGCGGTACGAATGCGATTACTCGAATTGGATTACTCGTTCCTTCCGAGGAAAGCTTACATTACTGGAAAGCGCGATTTGAGGAATTTGATGTAAAACATAGTGAAATAACAACATATGCAAATCGTCCTGCTTTGCAGTTTGAGGATGCTGAAGGTCTTCGCTTAGTACTACTCGTTTCAAACGGAGAAAAAGTGGAGCACTGGGAAACTTGGGAGAAATCAGAAGTTCCTGCAAAGCATCAAATTCAAGGAATGGGTTCTGTGGAAATGACAGTTCGTAGACTTGATAAAATGGCGAGTACACTTACAGAGATGTTTGGTTATACAGAGGTTAGCCGCAGCGAAGAGGAAGCGATTTTTCAGTCCATTAAAGGCGAGGCTTTTGGAGAAATCGTTGTGAAATATTTAGATGGTCCTACTGAAAAACCGGGCCGCGGTAGCATCCACCATTTAGCAATTCGTGTGAAAAATGATGCAGAGCTTGCTTATTGGGAAGAACAGGTGATACAAAGAGGTTTCCAGTCTTCAGGAATCATCGACCGTTTCTATTTTAAAAGCTTATATTTCCGCGAATCAAACGGAATCCTATTTGAAATTGCAACAGATGGACCAGGATTTACAGTTGATGGAGATGTGGAACATTTAGGAGAAAAACTTGATTTACCACCGTTCCTAGAAGATCAGCGTGCAGAGATTGAAGCGAATTTAGCACCTATTGAAGAGAAGTAATAGAAGAGAAAATATAATTTTAAAACCATTGGAGGAATAGAAAATGAACCAATTAAAAGGAATTCACCACGTTACAGCAATTACAAGTAGTGCAGAAAAAAACTATGAGTTTTTCACTCACGTTTTAGGAATGCGTTTAGTTAAAAAAACAGTAAACCAAGATGACATTCAAACGTATCATTTATTCTTTGCAGATGATAAAGGTAGTGCAGGAACAGATATGACATTCTTTGACTTCCCAGGCATTCCAAAGGGAGTACACGGTACGAATGAAATTTCAAAAACTTCATTCCGTGTTCCAACTGATGCAGCGTTAGCATATTGGGTGAAACGTTTTGACCGCCTGGAAGTCGAACATACAGGAATTAAAGAGCAATTTGGTAAGAAAACTCTATCTTTCGTTGATTTTGATGACCAACATTATCAATTAATTTCAGATGAACTTGATAAAGGAATCGAATCAGGTACACCGTGGCAAAACGGACCAGTTCCATTAGAATATGCAATTACTGGTTTAGGACCTGTATTCATCCGCATTGCAAACTTTAGTTTCTTCAAAGAAGTGTTAGAAAAGGTTCTATTATTTAAAGAGGTTGCGCAAGAAGGAGAATTCTATTTATTTGAAGTAAACGAAGGCGGAAACGGTGCATCTGTCATTGTAGAACATAATACGGTTCTTCCAGAAGCACGACAAGGTTTTGGTACAGTGCACCATGCTGCATTCCGCGTAGAAGATCGCGCTGTATTAGAAGAATGGATCGAGAGAATCAGTAGCGTAGGGCTTCCTTCATCTGGCTATGTAGATCGTCACTTCTTCGAATCATTATACGCAAGAGTTGCACCACAAATCTTATTTGAATTTGCAACAGACGGCCCAGGATTTATGGGAGATGAGCCATACGAAACACTTGGCGAAAAATTATCGTTACCTCCATTCCTAGAGCCAAAACGTGAAGAAATCGAAAAATTAGTTCGTCCAATTGATACAGTGAGAAGTACGAAGGAATTTATTAAAGAGTAACAATAATAAGTAGAAGAGCAAGTAGTTTTAGCGGATCGCTAGAACTGCTTGCTTTTTTATTTGGTTTATAAAGTTTTCTGAAAATTTTTTCTCAAGTTTTATAAATAGAAATATTTGGTATAATTCATTTAAATTATAAATTTTCTGACAATTATTTTTCAATACATAGAAAAGAGGTGATAATATACAATTTTGATAATTGTATAAATACCCTAATTTTGTAAGCTTAAGAAAAGGGGATGCGAGTGTATGGGAGCAGATGTAGTAACAAGGGAGCAAATGAAACATTCTTTAGATGATTGGTATCGTGTAATGTTGCAGCAAAATATAGAGAAAGCAACGGAGATGAAGGAAGAGATTGAGAGTGAATTTTCTAATGTAAAAGAGGATGGGGATTTGTGGCTATATTACTCTTTATTAGATTTTAGATATAAAGTGCTGGCGGATGGTTTACAAATTACTAAAAATAGTTTTGATAAAATTGATGAAATTTATAAAACGTCTGAAAATCGTTTGTCATATTACTATTATTTTTTTAAGGCAATGCATGCAACTCTAATATCAAATTACAATGATGCAAGTAGATGTTATGAGAAGGCCAAAACACTAATAAAATATATCCCTGATGAATTAGAATATGGGGAATTCTGTTATCGTCTTTCTGCATTTTTCTACAATACAAGGCAACCAATGAATACAATAAAATATGTAAATAAAGCTAAAGAAATTTTTTCAAAACAAGCAGGACAAGATATGAATATTGCTTTATCTCAGAATCTTTTAGGACTAACTGCCATACAAATAAAGCAATATGAACAAGCAGAAGAGTGTTTAAATTCAGCGATAGATATTCTACAAAAACAGGATAACGCTATATTGCTTTTAAGGGTACGTCATAATTTAGGCTGGCTATACGCAAGTCAAAACCTTTCTGCACTAGCTATTCGACATCTTTCAGAAGTAACAGAGAAATTCCCAGCACATTTCAAAGCGATTTTCCTACAAGCTAGGGAACATTTTAAACTGGGAGAAACAAACATTGCTGAAGAATTAATTGATAGAGGATTAAATATTTGTATGGAGTTAGAAAATGAAGAGTATATACATCATTTTAGTATTTTAAAAGCAGTAAATGGTAATGTTCCTATTAAAGAATTAGAGCAAATTATTCTTAAAGGAATTACTTATTTTGATAAAGAATCTTTATATAGTTACACTCAGGAATATGTTGAAAAACTTGCAATAAAGTTTCGTGAGGATGCTAATTACATGAAAGCAAGTGACTATTTTTACAAAGCATTACAGGCAAAAGAGAAGAAGATAGAGAGAGGAGCATTAAAATAATGTTTAAAAAAATTGGTATGGCTGTAACTGGTATAGTGTTAGTTGGTATTGTATCTGTCGGTTTAAATAGTTCTTTTGTACAACAAGCGGAGCACGGTGATGTTCCAGCACCAGCAAGACCAGACTATGTTAGTTTTAATAAAGGAGATACTGGTGGGGCACCAGTAAAACCAGACTATGCTAGTTTTAATAGAGGAGACACGGGTGGAGCGCCAGCAAGACCAGACTACGTTAACATTGGTGAAACAGGCGGAGCACCAGCAGATAATAGAGGCGATGGAGGAGCACCAGCCAACTTCAATAAAGGTGACGGTGGCGGTATTAGCAAACAAGACTCACATGCTGACCATTTTTAAATTAAATAATAAAGTGAAGGGACCTCACAACGAGGTCCCTTTTCTTTTTGGTCGTAAAAAGAATTGACTTACTTTAAATATGTAACTATAATAGTTACAAAACAACCATCACTAATAGCGGTGAGTAATATTTTTTTAATATAATTGTAACCATTATAGTTACAATTAAAAATAATTATAAAACAACCAAATAATGTAAAAACTTTAAATAGCAACAAGAGAAAGGAGACGGGAATGTTGAAACGGTTTAAGTTTTATATGATTAGCGGTATTGTGCTCGTTTTGCTTATCGTATGTAACTTCGTTGATAAGCCAATCGCGAAGGTTGGAGAAGTAAAAGATACTGTTATGATGAAGATAAATACGAAAGAGAGTATGGCACAAATAGACGGGCAGACGATTTATTTTAAGAAAATTGGTGAGGGGAAGCCTCCTTTACTTATGCTGCACGGGTTTGGTGGTTCTTCTGATGGATTTAGTGATATTTATCCGGAACTTGCGCGAGATCACACGATTATTGCAGTGGATATTTTAGGGTTTGGGCGTTCTTCTAAACCAATTGATTTTGAGTATTCGTTTCCTGCGCAAGTGAATTTATATTATAAGTTAATGAAGAAGCTTGGATATGATCAATTCGCAGTACTTGGTCATTCGATGGGCGGAGAGATGTCACTGAATTTAGCGTATTTATATCCGGATGCAGTAACGCATCTCATTTTGGCGGATTCTACAGGAATAGAGTCTTTTCAGCAAAAAGAAAGTTATGAAGTGCCGCCACTATCGACAGACTTACAAACTGTAACTGAGATTACGGATTACAATAAAAATGAAGTGAAAAATAGTCGCGACGATAAAGAGCACTATGATCAGCTGACGAAAATGAGAGAGCGCCGCATTGCGATGGAAGCCGATAAAATTAAGGTGCCGACTCTAATTATATGGGGCAGAAATGATAAGAGCGTTTCTTGGAAAAATGGTGAACTGTATCATGGGTTATTTGCGAATAGCACGTTCCATATTATTGAAAAAGGATACCACGCACCATTTCGTCAGGAACCAATCGAGTTTATGGAATATGTACAAGCGTTCTTCGCGAAGAATCCACAATGATAAAATTTTAAGCATAAATGTACTTCTTTCCTCATACAGTGAAACTAATAAGGCTTGTCTAAGGAAAGGAATGAAGTAGAGTGGAAACTTTACCATGGTGGGTGTATCTTGTAATCGTTGGAATCGTATTAAGTGGCTACATGGTTTTATATACTTCGAAAAAAGAGCAAGAGATGGATAATGAGTTTATTGAAAAAGAAGGCGAAGTGTATATGAAGCGTTTAGCAGAAGAGAGAGAAAAACGTAATCAGGATAGTGATAAGGATTCGGTTTTATTATAATAACAGGAGAGTGGATAACATGTTGTTATCCACTTTTTTATTTTCTGAAATATATCAACGATTTTT
>NZ_JAKUFR010000091.1:0-17631 GCF_022663555.1 Bacillus cereus group sp. BfR-BA-01381 | reverse complement strand
GTTCATCCTGAGCCAGGATCAAACTCTCCAATAAAGTTAGTTTGTCTAGCATCTAAAATAAAAATTGACGTTTCACGTTGTTTGTTTCGTTCAGTTTTCAAAGAACTACTTAGCCGCTCATTTGCGACTTCCTTATGTTAACATCTTCGTTAGTTAATGTCAACTAAGTTTTTTATTTCGTTTGTCGCTTTCGACGTTATTGTCATCGGCGACTTGTTCTATATTACACCTCTAATCTCTAATCGTCAATATGTTTTTCTAAAAAAATATAAAAAGGCTTATTTCTTTTAAAATAAGCCTTTTTTATCATATACCACTCTATTCGTTTATTATCTTTCTATAATTGGTAACGAGACGATAAACTGAATAACACCATCCTCATATTCAGCTCGAATACTACCACCTTGTAATTCAACAATACTTTTCGCAATCGCCAATCCAAGACCCGATCCTTCTGTTACTCTACTTCTAGATTGATCTTTCTTATAAAAACGTTCAAACAAACTCGCTAACTCTTCTCTCGTAAACGCTTCACTATGATTCGCAATTACAATTTGTATATCCCGGCGCTGCCTTTGAAGGGAAACTTTTATCTCCCCATCATCTTTACTATACTTAATCGCGTTCATTAATAAATTATCAAATACACGAACCATCTTTTCCGAATCAATCGCTGCATAGGCACGTTCTTCAGGAAACTTCTTAACGAACGTAAGTCCATGCTCTTCCGCCTGCGGTACTAACTCTTCTATTAATTGCTCCAATAACTCATTTATACATACTTCTTGTTTTTCTAATATAACTTGTTCATTCGTTAACTTCGTATACTCAAATAAATCTTCTATTAAATTCTTTAACTGCTCCGATTTAGCAAAAGCAATTCTTGTATACTCATCATGTTGTTCTTTATTTTCATATTTAGAATCTCGAAGTAATCGCAAGTAACCCATAATAGAAGTCAGTGGTGTACGTAAATCGTGAGATACATTCGTAATAAGCTCATTCTTTTGCTTCTCTAATCTACGTTCCTTTTCTATATTATTCATAAGCTCTTCCGCCATATTATTAATATTCTCAGTTAAAGACGCAATCTCATCTTCACCTTTCTTCTCAATACGGTACGCTAAGTTGCCTTTTTCTATTTCCTTTACACCTTCTGCCATCGCTTCAATTTGTTTCATCTTTCTTTTTGTTATATAGAAGAAAGAGAAGATGAACACGAGTACACCAATTAAAAATGGGAATGGGCCTTCTTGCGTATCATACATTACTACACCATCCGGAATTCCACTAACGAACATATATAAATTCTTATCTTCTATTGTAATAGGTGAAAAAGCTATAAATTCTTTTCTCGTATTTTCAAATATATCTTGACCATTTGAATAGTTAATCGCAAATGATGCTGCATTACGAATCGTATTATGCAGATCGATTTGCTCTTCTTGTGCCTGCTTCGTTTTATATACAACTTTACCACTTTCGTCAGTAACCAATATTTTTAAAGCTCTATTTCCTCGCTCTAAATTTTGATTCTCCGTTTCGATCATATTGGATATAGCTTCTAATTTATTTTCATGCACCGAACTATTTGCTGCTCTTTGAGCTTGATAATTAATTTGTTGCATACCAGACCGATAATCGACAGTCGCTTTACGATTCGCATTCTCAAAAAATGGTGCAGCTCCCTTTGCAAAAAAAACTCCTAATAACGCACAAGCAGCGAAAGTAGTAATCAGTTGAATTCTTATACTCTTTCGTACGCTCTTTACTAATTTCTCAATTAATTGTCTTATTTTCCTTATATAAGTAAATGGATTAAATATCTTTTTCAATCTTATACCCCACTCCCCATACTGTTTTTATATATCTAGGCTTCCTTGGATTCTCCTCAATCTTTTCACGTACTTTTCGAATATGCACCATTACAGTATTATCTGACTGAAAAGATCGTTCGTTCCAAACCTTTTCATAAATTTGCTCTGCGCTAAAGACCATACCGGGATTACGGGCTAGTAATTCTAGAATCGAAAATTCCCTTGGGGTCAGTTTCACTTCTTCTCCCTCTACAATAACTTTATGGGTCGAGATGTTGATTTTCATCTCTCCAATTTCTAGCTCGTCCTCATTTTGAATAGAAAAACCATTCATTTTCATATAACGGCGTAACTGAGATTTAATCCTTGCGATTAACTCTAACGGATTAAATGGTTTCGTTACGTAATCATCCGCACCCGTTGTTAACCCTAAAATCTTATCCATATCTTGCGTTTTCGCGGAAAGCATAATAATTGGCATTTCTTTTTCTTCCCTTACTTTCATACACATATGAATGCCGTCTACTTTCGGCATCATAATATCTAATACGACTAGATGTACTTCATTTTCTTCTAGTAAACGTAATCCTTCTTCGCCGTCCCCTGCTTGCAATACTTTATATCCTTCATTCTTTAAATAGATTGTAATAAGATTCCTAATTTCTTTTTCATCATCTACGACAAGTATTGTTTCATTGGCCACAATATCTCCCCCATCACTTTTTTAATCCCTAACTTCTATTATAGGAAAACTTCTGAAGAAAAACGCTCGGAAATCCTTAAGATTTTCTGAAGACGCAAAAAAGGTCTAGACTCCCCTTAAGTCTAGACCTTTCAAAAACCCCTTTTATTTACGAACGTAGATGAAATATAGTACGAATAAAACACCCATAACATACATAATCGGATGAATCTCTTTACGTCGACCACTTACTACCATTGTAATTGGATAGAAGATAAACCCGATTGCAATTCCTGTTGCGATACTATACGTAAGTGGCATTGAGATAATTGTAAAGAATGCTGGTACTGCAATCTCGAATTTCTTCCAATCAATTTCCCCTAAGGAAGAAACCATCAAGATTCCTACAATAATTAATGCTGGTGCCGTTACAGCTGGTGTTACAACACTTAGTAATGGCGAGAAGAATAGTGCCAGTAAGAAGAATCCTGCTGTTACAACTGCTGTAAATCCAGAACGTCCACCTGCCGCTACCCCTGCAGAAGATTCAATGTAAGACGTTGTTGTTGATGTACCTAAGATCGCACCAATTACAGTTGCAATCGCATCTGCGAATAACGCTTTTCCTGCACGTGGTAATTTATTGTTCTTCATTAATCCTGCTTGATTCGCAACCGCTACAAGCGTACCTGCTGTATCAAAGAAATCGATAAAGAAGAACGTTATAATAACAATCCCCATTTGAACAGTGAAAATATCTCCAAAGTGCGTTAACGCCGCACCGAACGTCGGTTCTAGACTCGGTATTGCTCCCACTACTGCTTTCGGAGTATCAATTAGTCCTGTTGCTACTCCTAAGATTGCTGTAAGAATCATACCGTAAAATACTGCACCATTAACTTTCTTAATCATGAAGATAATTGTCGCAACTACTCCGAAGATAGCTAGCAACGTTGTGCCCTTTGTTAAGTCCCCCAACCCAACAAGAACAGCATCATTTTTCACGATAATTCCGGCATTTTGGAATCCAAGAAAAGCAATGAACAATCCAATACCTGCCGCTACTGCAAACTTTAACTCTGATGGAATTGCATTAATGATTTTTTCACGAATACCTGAAGCAGTAAGAATAATAAAGATAATACCTGACATTAACGTTCCAGCAATTGCTGTTTGCCACGGAATACCCATCGTTAACACTGCTGTATAAGCAAAGAACGCGTTAATTCCCATACCCGGCGCCAAAGCAATCGGATACTTCGCGAAAATCCCCATAATTAACGAACCGATCGCTGCTGCTAATGCTGTAGCAACGAATACTGCACCTGGATCCATTCCTGTACCTGCCGGTAACCCTTTAACATTTCCAAGTGACAGCGTAGCAGGATTGACAAATAGTACATAAGCCATAGATAAAAATGTCGTTAAACCTGCTATGAACTCTGTTTTATAATTCGTGCCGAGTTCATCAAACTGAAAATAGCGTTTCATCTTACGTTTCCCCCGTTATATGATTACTCGCCGTAATCTCCTAGCCCTCTTTTATCTATTAAAAATAAAAAAGGCTTCCATTGCATATACATGGAAGCGTTCTATGAATAAAGATAAGATTCCCCTCACCTTTATAAAAACGCCTCGTAGTCAAGCCATTTACGGTAGCTAGGTAGAAACTTTCGGGCCATATCCCCGATATTATACGACGGCATAATATTCACTTTTCGTTTGAATTACATACTCATATTAACTTGACGAAGTAGTTTTGTCAATTTAAAAACGAACAATTTTATAAATTTTTATATTTTCGTTCGTATTAACACTAAAACAAAAAGATCCATCTATGCATAAGCAATAGATGGATCTTTTTATAAATACTATTCCCACTCAATCGTTGCTGGTGGCTTACTCGTTACATCATACACGATACGGTTAACGTGTTTTACTTCGTTTACGATACGTACAGAGATTTTCTCTAATACATCCCAAGGGATACGTGCCCAGTCAGCTGTCATACCGTCGATAGATGTTACTGCACGGATACCTACTGTGTAATCGTAAGTACGCTCGTCACCCATAACACCTACGCTACGCATGCCAGGAAGTGCAGTGAAGTATTGCCAAATTTCACGGTCTAAGCCCGCTTTAATAATTTCTTCACGTAAAATCGCATCAGATTCACGAACGATTTCTAATTTCTCTTCTGTGATTTCACCTAATACACGAATACCAAGACCCGGTCCTGGGAATGGTTGACGCCATACGATTTCATCAGGAATTCCTAGTTCAGATCCTAATACACGTACTTCATCTTTAAATAACGTGTTTAAAGGCTCAATTAATTTGAACTGCATGTCTTCTGGAAGTCCACCAACGTTATGGTGAGATTTAATTGTTTGTGCAGTTGCTGTACCACTTTCAACGATATCTGTGTACAGTGTACCTTGTGCTAAGAAGTCCATTCCTTCTAATTTAGAAGCTTCATCATCAAATACGTAAATGAATTCATTACCGATAATTTTACGTTTTTGTTCTGGATCTTCTACACCTTTTAACTTGTTCATGAAGCGTTCTTTTGCATCCACTTTAATAACGTTCATGTGGAAGCCTTCACTAAATGTTTTCATAACACCTTCTGCTTCGCCTTTACGAAGTAAACCATGGTCAACGAAAATACATGTTAACTGATCGCCGATTGCTTTATGAATTAATACTGCTACAACAGAAGAGTCTACACCGCCGCTAAGTGCACATAGTACTTTTTTGTCTCCAACAGTTTCACGGATTTTCTCTAGTTCTACTTCAATAAAGTTCTCCATGTTCCATCCTTCAGAACAGCCACATACGCCGAATACGAAGTTTTTAATTAAATCGTTACCGTGCTCAGAGTGACGTACTTCTGGGTGGAATTGTACACCGTATAAGTTTTTCGCTTCATTGCTCATACCAGCAATTGGGCAAGACTCACTTGTCGCGTCTACTACGAATCCTTCAGGTAAACCAGTTACTAAGTCGCCATGGCTCATCCATACAACTTGCTCTTCTGGAAGGTTCGCATATAATTTTGATTCGTTCTCTACTTTCAGAACAGCTTTTCCGTACTCACGGTGGTTTGCACGCTCTACTGTACCACCGAATTGTTGCGTCATAAGTTGCATACCGTAACAAATACCGAAGATCGGTAATCCTAGGTCAAAGATTTTTTCATCACAATGTAATGCACCTTCACCGTATACACTATTTGGTCCACCAGAGAAAATAATCCCTTTTGGATTCATTGCTTTAATTTCTTCCGCAGTAATTGTATGTGGATGAAGCTCACTGTATACACCGAACTCACGAATTCGACGTGCTATTAACTGATTGTATTGACTTCCAAAATCTAAAACGATAATTGTATCGTGTTGCTTCTTCAAAATAATCACCCCAACGTTAGTTCTCGTATATAAATATTTTCACCAATTTGGCGAAAAGCATTACCAATATAATAAAAAAAGCCAGTCCTCCGCCTCTAGTCTCATAACAAAGAAAAGGCAGGGGTCTGGCTTTATAAAGAAAGATAGTCTTCCGCTCTTTATAAATATAAGACACACTGCCTTCATAGTCAGGTTGTTTACGGTAACCCGGTAGAGACTCTCAAACCTTATCTTTGAGGATATATGAAGGATCGTTTTATATTATCTTCCTAGATTCTAACAATGAAGTGTCGGTATGGTCAAGAGAGAAAGCGACAAAATTCTACAGAAATTCATTTCCTTTTCTAAAAAATGTCCATTTCTATATAGAAATGGACATTTTTTAGAAAAGAATTACATCATCCCGCCCATGCCAGGCATTACCGTTGTAATTGGTCCTAGTTTGTCAGCTACTACAGCTAAAGTCGTATCATCAGTTTCTTCCTATTTTTTTACCTATATTTCATCAACCTGTTCTAGCTCTTACGCTGGCATAAATACACTCAAACAAAAGAGTTAATAAACACTATAAAAGCCTATGCAAGTTATACATAAGCTTTTTGTTATTCACGATTAGCTATTTTTCAAGTTCTAATCCTTACAGCAATTATTAATAAGATTAAATATAATAATCAGGGTTTTCGTCCATTTTAATTAAAAATTCTTCTAAAGAATCCGCTATTTTCTCATCTTCAGAGTAAATAGGACATTGACCTAATTCATTTTCCTCTTTAAATTTAATTGTTAAAAAGTTAAGTTCTGTTGCTTCGAAAAATACTAATGATTCATCATCATCTACATCATCTAGGTTTGGATTATATTCGTAAATATCCTGTCTTAAGCGAAAATCCGCAACTGAAATCGGGTCCATAAACCTGTTGAAAAACATTCTTTTATCGGACTTTAAAAAACCACAACCTATTTCTTGATAAAAACGTTGCAGTTCTTTTGGGAGTTTCATTTGTAATAAGCTTTCTGCTTCATCTATCTCTTCTTGATATATAGGATAAAAAATAGGTTTTTGTTTAGAACGTACACTTCTGTCTGCTACAACATATTTTTTCAAAAAGTTAAACATAGCGTTAATACCTCCGTTATTTACTTTTTCTTAAAAATCTCTTTTGAAATACCTTCCTTGCCATGAATCCCACCTTGATGTTCAGTAGGAAATTTAGCTGGGTGTATATTCCACCACTCATGTTCTCCACCGTGTGCATTTTCAATAAAATGATGTGCATCATACGGGTCATCTACATGCCTTAGTGGTATTCCTCTTCTAGAAAGGATTTCTTCTTCATAAGTAGGCCATTTTTGGTTAGTCTCCAGTTCCCACTCTTCTCTTAAATCATCTTTTAATCTAGCAAATTCACTTCTTCTTTTTGCAACTTCTTCTTTGCTTAATCGTTCATAACTATTATTTTCTATGTGTTCTTGTAGTAACTCCCTCTGTTTTTCAGGGATTTTCCTATTTGTAATTTCTTCTACTTGGCTAATGTATTCTTGGAATCTAGGTGTATTTAAATTACCAGGATTAGCAAACATAAATGTATTTCGTGCTTCTTCTAAAGAATTAAAAGAAGTTTTTGGAACATCTCTAAAATCACCCGCATAAGCAAAGGGGTCTCTCATTTGTAATTTATTTGAAAAATGAGCAATACTCTGTTCTGCTTTTGTCCCTAATGTAGTTACTTTCCCTACTCTACTTATTCCTTTATCCCCAATCCAAGTCCCATAAAAATACTTGTGCCCCATTTTGTACGACTTTCCGCATCACCATACCAAAAATCATTCATAAATGAATCCGAAACAGTATTCCAAGCGGTAGAAACTGTCTCTATAGGGTGACCTATAGCATACTTAATATTTTCCTTTGTTACTGTATCGTCTAATGAATCAAATCCTTCTACAATCTCCCCAATAACTTTCCCAGAGCCAACATATATACCATCCCAAATTTTTCTCAGCATAGACTTTTCAGAAGGCTTGTCGCCCATTGCTCCTGCTTCTATCTTTTCATTAGATAAACTTCTATCAACTAAATTACCATCATAACGTTCATCAGCATTACGAAACTTTTCAGCAGCATGCATTAGTTCTTCTGCAATCTTATCAAATTCCCTAAACACATTAAACATTTGAGGTTTCGTTTCATTAACTTACAGTTTTCCAGAAATTCCCGGAATGCAATCTTTACCAACACAAAAAAGGCTACCTCCTTTCATCAAGGAAGTAGCCTTCTACTAATTAACTATTTATAGATTGCACAGCTTCACAGAGTGATGCTTATTACATCATTCCGCCCATACCGCCCATGCCCATGCCGCCCATGTCAGGCATTGCTGGTGCATTTGGTTCTGGTTTGTCAGCTACTACAGCTTCAGTTGTTAAGAACATAGCTGCAACAGATGCTGCGTTTTGAAGTGCAGAGCGAGTTACTTTAGCTGGATCTACGATACCAGTTTCAAGCATGTTAACCCACTCGCCAGTAGCTGCGTTGAAACCAACGCCTACTTTTTCGCCTTTTAGACGCTCTACAACTACAGATCCTTCTAGACCAGCGTTGATTGCGATTTGACGAACTGGCTCTTCTAGTGCACGAAGTACGATGTTAATACCTGTTGCTTCATCGCCTTCAGCTACGATAGAAGCTACTTTTGTGTATACGTTCATAAGTGAAGTACCACCACCTGCAACGATACCTTCTTCTACTGCTGCACGAGTTGAGTTAAGTGCATCCTCAATGCGAAGTTTGCGCTCTTTTAACTCAGTTTCAGTTGCTGCACCTACTTTAATTACTGCTACGCCACCTGCAAGTTTTGCAAGACGCTCTTGTAATTTTTCACGATCGAATTCAGAAGTTGTTTCTTCTAATTGCGCACGGATTTGACCGATGCGAGCTTCGATTTGTTCTGTGCTTCCTACACCTTCAACTACAGTTGTGTTTTCTTTCGTTACAACAACTTTACCAGCGCGTCCTAAAGATTCAACTGTAGCAGATTTTAAGTCACGGCCTAATTCTTCAGTGATTACTTCGCCACCAGTTAAGATTGCGATATCTTCTAGCATTGCTTTACGACGGTCACCAAATCCAGGAGCTTTAACAGCTACTACATTGAATGTACCACGAAGTTTGTTCACTACTAATGTAGCTAATGCTTCGCCTTCTACATCTTCAGCAATGATAAGAAGTGGTTTACCTTGTTGTACCACTTGCTCTAATACTGGTAAGATTTCTTGAATGTTAGAAATCTTTTTGTCAGTGATTAAGATGTATGGGTTATCAAGAACTGCTTCCATTTTGTCAGAATCAGTAATCATGTAAGGAGATGCATATCCACGATCAAATTGCATACCTTCTACTACGTCTAATTCTGTTGTGAAACCTTTAGATTCTTCTAAAGTAATAACGCCGTCGTTACCAACGCGCTCCATTGCTTCAGCGATTAATTGACCTACCTCTTCGTCAGCAGCAGAAATAGCAGCTACTTGTGCGATAGAAGATTTACCTTCGATTGGTTTAGAAATCGTTTTTAATTCTTCTACTGCAGCAACTACAGCTTTTTCGATACCTTTACGAAGGCCCATTGGGTTCGCACCAGCTGTTACGTTTTTAAGACCTTCACGAATCATAGCTTGTGCTAATACAGTTGCAGTTGTTGTTCCGTCACCAGCTACATCATTTGTTTTGCTAGCAACTTCTGCTACTAATTTCGCACCCATGTTTTCGAATGCATCTTCTAATTCAATTTCTTTTGCGATTGTTACACCATCATTTGTAATAAGTGGTGAACCGAATTTTTTCTCAAGTACAACGTTACGACCTTTTGGTCCAAGCGTTACTTTTACTGCGTTTGCAAGAGTGTCGACACCGCGAAGCATCGAACGACGTGCTTCTTCACTAAATTTAATATCTTTTGCCATAATAATTGACCCCCTTGGATTTTTTAAGATTTATATAATTAACCGATAACTGCTAAAATGTCACTTTCACGTAAAATCAAGTAGTCTGTACCTTCATATTTCACTTCAGTACCTGCATATTTTGAGAAGATGATAAGATCACCTGCTGCTACCTCTAAAGCAACACGCTCACCATTTTCAAGCACTCGACCAGTACCTACTGCAATAACTTTACCCTCTTGTGGTTTTTCTTTTGCTGTGTCTGGTAATACAATACCACTTGCTGTTTTTTCTTCCGCTTGAACAAGCTCAATTACAACGCGATCACCTAATGGCTTTAGCATGAACAATAACCTCCTCATTTTGTTATGTAAATTTTATTTATTAGCACTCAGGTCACCCGAGTGCTAACACACTTATAATAATAAATAATCTCAATTTCTTTTGCAAGTAAAAAAATCATAATTTTTTCGCAAATTACGCTATAAACTTTTCTATATAGAGTTCCTCTTCTTCTACCTTTACCATATGAATCGTTGTTTCCACTACTCGTATGTTACAATATGAAAGGACACCCTAAGTTGTTTTCGCTACACACACAACTTTCTCCTGTCTTCCATTATAATTTCGAATAAGGATTTACAAAAAAATCATAATGTAAGTAAGGTTTATATCGTAGGTAGCATATGTACATGTTATCCTACCTTATCTCATACACTAGAGTTAGAAAGGATGGTTAAACCATTTGAAAAAACAATATTGGTGGGTTATCGTTACATACATCTTAATGCAGTTATCATCAATTGCTGGATTACCACTTCTCCTGAAAACTGGCCTTTATGATAACAGGGGATTTACTAGGGAAGAGAAATTTCAACTCATAACTGGTCACTGGGCAATCATTAGCTTCTTTATTGCATTATGTATCGTACTTTGGTTACTTAGAACAGATATTCGCGACAGACATTTAGATACAAAGCGTTCTACTGTTCCAGCTACGATTGGTTGGATTTTTATCGGGTTCTTCTTAGCATTTTTCTCGCAAAGTATTGCTGGTATGATTGAAATGTATATATTAGGTATTAAACCTGGATCTGAAAATACAGCGAGGCTTATGGATATCGCAAGAACGACACCTTGGTTCCTTATCGTCATCTCTATAATAGGACCTATTTTGGAAGAAATCGTATTTAGAAAAATTTTATTTGGTACACTTTATAAGAAGTTTAACTTCTTTATTGCCGCTATCATTAGTTCCCTTGTATTTGCGGCGATTCATTTTGATTTTACTCACTTATTGGTATACACTGCTATGGGTCTCGTATTCGCCTTCTTATATGTAAAAACGAAGCGTATTATCGTTCCCATTGCAGCTCATGTTGCAATGAATACATTAGTTGCAATTGCCCAAGTTTTAGTGAGTAACGAACAAATTCAGGAAATGATTAAAGAAGCTGAAAAAATGCAAGGCTTTATCGGAGGATTTTTAGTATGAGAAACTCACCATTGTTCATGGCTGCATTGTACTTCCTTCTAGGATGTATCTTTACACGTTTCGCCATTACGAACGTAACAGATACAATTTGGAATATGTGGACAATACTATTTGCAGTTATGGCAACGATTGATTTTAATTTGGCACTTCGCCTTATCTTAGTTAAATTCACAAAGAAAAAACAATAATAAAACGCAGAGGTCGCTTCCTCTGCGTTTTATTGTGGATAATTCTTCAAAAAGTAAACTAATGTTTGTAACTCTACTGCTAAATCAATATGATGAATTCTTATATTTTCTGACACATTTAAGCGCGCTGGTGTGAAATTCAAAATACCATGCACGTTTGTTTCTGCCAATCTATCGGCTACAGATTGCGCTACTGTAGCGGGTACTGTTAATATTGCCACTTGTATATCAGTTGATAAACGTTCTTCTAATTCATCTAAGTGATATACAGGAATGCCTCCGATTTCTGTTCCAACTTTCTCTTCACTAACATCAAATGCCATTTCAATCTTTGTATTATTGTTTTTCGTGAAATTATAATGTAAGAAAGCGGTCCCTAAATTACCTACTCCAATAAGCGCTACACGTGTTATATCATCTTGGTCGAGTGTTTCACGGAAAAATGATAATAAATAATTTACATTATATCCATATCCTTTTTTCCCTAACGCTCCAAAGTATGAGAAATCTCTTCGAATTGTTGCGGAATCAACCTTTACCGCTTCACTTAATTCAGCTGATGAAACACGTTGCTTACCAGAAAGAGATAAGTTTTGGATAAATCGATAGTATAGAGGCAATCTCTTAGCAGTGGCTTGTGGAATTTTCTGCTGCTCCATATAACCTCTCCTCTCTTCCTATCTTTATTCATATGCTTTAATCAAATACAGAAGTTTAGCACTTATTAAATTCCTTGTATAATAGAAAGAAGAAGTATTCTCTCTGTATTTTAAACTATACACTATTTTTAGTATGATTGAGAAATATAAACATGGCAAAGTTAAGAAATTATTTGAGGTGAAAACATTGATTTTATTACAAGTAAACGCGCTTTCGAAATTATACGGTGCAGAAACGATTCTTGCAAACATAAAATTAGAAGTTCAAACGAAAGATCGTATCGCATTAGTCGGACGAAATGGAGCCGGAAAATCTACATTATTAAAAATAATAGCGGGTGAGCTATCTCATGATAGTGGCGAAATTATAAAACCGAAAGATGTCTCAATCGGATATTTAGCTCAAAATACTGGTTTAGAAACGTCTTTAACAATTTGGGATGAAATGCTAACCGTCTTTACACACTTGCAGCAAATGGAGACAAAACTTCGAAGGCTAGAGCAAGAGATGGGAAAAGAAGAAAACTTTTCAAACGAGGCTATATATGAAAGATTATTAGCTGATTATGACCAATTACAATTAGATTATAAAGATCAAGGTGGCTATCAGTACGAAGCAGATATCCGTTCGATTTTAAGCGGTCTTGGCTTCCCAGTTGAAACGCACCAGACAACGATTTCCACATTAAGCGGTGGACAAAAAACACGATTAGCTCTCGGTAAATTATTATTAACGAAACCAGACCTACTTATTTTGGACGAGCCTACAAACCATTTAGACATCGAAACATTAACATGGCTTGAACAATATTTACAAGGTTATCCTGGCGCAATATTAATCGTTTCCCATGACCGTTATTTCTTAGATAAACTTGTTACACAAGTATATGAAATTTCGAATAAAGAAAGTAGACGATTTGTTGGTAACTACAGTAAATATTTAGACTTAAAATCAGCACTATACGAGCAAGAAATGAAACGTTATGAAAAACAACAAGATGAAATCGCTAAGCTAGAGGACTTCGTTCAAAAAAATATAGCTCGTGCATCTACGACAAAACGTGCACAAAGCCGTCGTAAACAATTAGACCGTATGGAACTATTAACAAGACCATTAGGTGACTCTAAGTCAGCTTCCTTCCACTTCGATATCGAAAAACAAAGCGGAAATGATGTGTTACAAGTAAAGGATGCAACTATCGGCTATGATAAGGATCCAATTATTGAACATGTAACAATGCGCTTAACTCGCGGAGATAGCGTTGCTTTAGTTGGTCCAAATGGAATTGGGAAATCCACATTATTAAAATCAATTGTGAATAAGTTACCACTACTACATGGTGATGTTTCTTTCGGATCCAATGTATCTGTTGGTTACTATGATCAAGAACAAGCCAATTTAACATCTTCTAAGCGCGTTTTAAATGAGTTATGGGATGAATATCCACTGCAACCTGAAAAAGAAATTCGCACGATACTAGGCAACTTCTTATTCACAGGAGATGATGTACTAAAACCAGTATCATCTCTTAGTGGTGGACAAAAAGCTCGGTTAGCTCTCGCAAAACTTATGATGCAAAAATCGAATTTATTAATTCTCGATGAGCCTACAAACCATCTTGATTTAAATAGTAAAGAGATTTTGGAGAATGCTTTGATTGATTATCCTGGTACCCTTCTCTTTGTATCTCATGACCGCTACTTTATTAATCGTGTAACGACGACCGTTGTTGAGTTATCAACAGAAGGTGCACAGGAATATTTAGGGGACTATGATTACTACGTTGAAAAGAAAAATGAGATGATTGAACGTGCTGAATTTGAACAACAAGAACAGCAAGAAAATCAGACACCTGTTCAAAAAACTGTAGCTCCAGAAAAATTAAATTATCTCGAAGAAAAAGAGCGCAAAAAGTTGGAGCGTCAACGTACTCGAAAAATTGAGGAACTAGAACAAAATATTGTACAATTTGAAGAAGAAATTGCTACGTTAGAAGATCAACTTTGCTTACCAGAAATATATGCAGATTATGAAAAGGCTAGTGAAATTACAACGAAAAAGCAAACACTACAAGAACAACTTGATGCTTGTATGGCAGAATGGGAAGAATTGCATTTATAAGAGTATGAATAAGAAGGATGTCTCATCAGTCGGGATTTTTGACGATGGGACATCCTTTTTATCTTCTAGCCATGGTCAACCTCTATTGCATAAACGATTCGACACGAGATATCGATTTGCCGACAAGGTTTGACAATATTAGCCCCCGTTATAATAAGGGCATATTTCAAAATGTTTTTTAGAGATACCTTCTTCGTTTTTATTTCCCGAAAAAGGATAGGTTCAAAGGTCAGACTTCATCTATTTTATCCACAAGTTTATACACATATCCACCTTTATAAAATAAACATCTAAATAACTTTTCCACATTATCCACAATCAAAGAAAAAGTTATCAACATTTTATATACACAATAAAACCCACATTATCAACAGATAATATGGGTTTTATCCACAAGCTGTGGTTAATTTTGTGCATAACTATGCTTCAATATCTAATCCTGGATTTGCATTTAAAGCTAATGTAGCACGTTTTCCTTGTTCATACGCAATTGTACCTGCCGCCGCAATCATAGCTGCATTATCTGTACATAAAGATAGAGGAGGAATAATTAGTTCGACATTTTCTTTTTGTGCAAATTCTGCTTCTAAACGTGCACGAAGTCCTTTATTCGCAGCTACTCCACCAGCAAGAAGCACTTGCTTTACGTTATAAGCATCCGCCGCACGAGATGCTTTCGTTACTAATACGTCAATTACACTCTCTTGGAAACTTGCTGCTAAATCTTCCGGTGCAATTTCTATCCCGCGTTGTTTTGCGTTATGCACAGTGTTGATAACTGCTGATTTCAATCCGCTAAAACTGAAATCATACGAATCAGGTTCTAGCCATGCACGAGGTAAATCAATTGTTGGTTCTCCTTCATGTGCAAGTCGATCAATATGAGGACCACCTGGATATGGCATAGATAACGTACGAGCTACTTTATCATATGCCTCTCCTGCTGCATCATCTCGCGTTTCACCAATTACTTCAAATGAACCATGTTCTTTCATATAAACAAGCTCTGTATGTCCACCAGAGACAACAAGGGATAGTAATGGGAATTGAACTTCTTTTACTAAACGGTTCGCATAAATGTGGCCAGCGATATGATGAACACCAACTAGGGGGATATCATGTGCAAATGCCACTGCTTTCGCTGCGTTCACCCCTATTAGAAGCGCTCCTACTAAACCAGGTCCTTCTGTTACAGCAATTGCATCAATATCATCAAATGTGATATTCGCTTCTTTTAAAGCTTCCTCTAATACAACTGTAATTTCTTCTACATGATGACGGGATGCAATCTCTGGTACAACTCCGCCAAAACGTTTATGACTTTCAATTTGTGATGCAACAACATTCGCAATAATTTCCGTTCCATTTTTAACAACCGCTACTGCTGTTTCATCACAACTTGTTTCAATACCAAGTATAATCGTATTTTTTTCCATTATATATTCACCCACATTACGAGACCATCTTCCTGATTGTCTGCATAGTATCGTTTACGAATTCCACCATTTTGAAATCCGTATTTTCTGTATAACTGTTTTGCTACTTCATTTGATACACGTACTTCAAGTGTCATCGTTTTTACACCTAGAGTTTTCGCCTCGGAAATAACTTCTTTTAATAAAGCATCTCCTAGCTTTTGACCTCTGTATTCTGGCAAAATAGCTATATTTGTTATATGTGATTCATCAATAATTATCCACAATCCACAATACCCAATTACACGACCATCTTTTTCTAGCACAACATAATGTGCATGTTCATTCATCGTTAACTCACGGTGAAAGGCATCTGCAGTCCAAGGAGTTGAAAAAGATGCTTCTTCAATAGCTACAATTTGAGCAATATCATCGAGTTCCATCTTTCTAAATATCATATCCATTCTCTGCAAGCTCCTACTTATTTTGACTTTCTAACCACTTTGTTTCAGCTTCAGCTAAACGAAGGTAACTAGGAACAAATGAATGTACATCTTGTTCTTCTTTTTGTAATCCTAAGAACGCTAGCTCACTTGGTCTTGGGTTATTTTTAGTGAAAGGAGCAAAGACAGCTTGATCGCCTAAATGTTCGATAATTGTTTCTTTGTGTAGTTTCACATCGTTACCAATAAATAAAACAGGCTTTCCTTTATCTTTTAACATTTGCAACCAGTCTACAATAAGGATGATTCGGTCTTCCTCTATAGAAGTTAAATCCTCTCCTTCATATGTATATAAGCCAGTATAAATTTGTCCACGTCTTCCATCGAATAAAGGACAGATTAATCCATCAAAATTAGCTCCGTTTGCAGCCACTACTTCTAAACTTGATACACCTACAATTGGTATTTGAAGTGACCAAGCTAATGTTTTGGCAGCTGTCACACCTATACGAACACCTGTATATGATCCTGGTCCAGCAGCTACAACTATTTTAGTTAATTCTTTTGGTTTTACACCGCATTCTTTTAACAGTTGTTCTACAGCTGGCATAAGACGCACAGAATGATTTTTTGTTAAATTTGTAATGATTTCCCCAATTACGTTTCCTTCTTCAATAAGGGATACACCCATTACATAATTTGAAGTATCAATTGCTAGTACTTTCATCTTGTAATAGCTCCTCACATAATCTAATATAGCGATCTCCAATCGGCTCGAGTACAATGTTTCTTGTGTCATCTCCAGCATGGAATAAACTAATTTGTAGCTTCTCATTTGGTAAATATGCTTCTATTAAATGAGCCCATTCTACTACCGTAATTCCTTCACCATAGAAATACTCATCAAAACCTAAGTCTTCTTCACTTTCTGCTAAGCGATACACGTCCATATGATATAGCGGTAATCTCCCTTTATATTCTTTAATAATATTAAAGGTAGGGCTATTTACAACTCTTTTCACTCCAAGACCTTTTGCTAGTCCCTTTGTAAAAGTCGTCTTACCAGCCCCTAGATCTCCTTCTAAAATAATTACATCTTGTGCCTGAGCAAGTTCACCAAGTTTTTCTGATAATCTTTGTGTTTCCTCAGATGATTTTGTTGTTATTTCATATTTACTCACAGACTTCACCTACTTTACTCACAATGTTCTCTGCTCTTTATTATACAGGTTTTGAATATATAAAAAAGTCCTTAGGAGTTTTCCTAAGGATAGTTTGACTGTCTTTATTAGTTTTTTGTTAAAACAAATAAAAAAATACGAAACAACATGTTTCGTTCTTTTCTTTATATAAAATGGCGGTCCCGACCGGGGTCGAACCGGCGATCTCCTGCGTGACAGGCAGGCATGTTAACCACTACACCACGGGACCATTTGGTTGCGGGGACAGGATTTGAACCTG
>NZ_JAKUFR010000090.1:0-18223 GCF_022663555.1 Bacillus cereus group sp. BfR-BA-01381 | reverse complement strand
TTGATAATTTAAAGGAGTCGATAAAATGACTAAAGTATTTGCTATTGATCATGGGAATGGTGCTGTAAAAATGCGTACAGATGTGTTTAAAAAGACACTTCCAGCAATCTATTCATTCTCTTCTAATGTAGGAGAAGCATTGTCTGGTGGGAAGATGAAGCTTAAAACATATAAAGTTGAAGGAACAGAATATGTTTGGGGCGATGACATAATTAAAGTGAACAATACTTTAAACACATACGCTCAACAAAATCGCTATAAAACTAATCAGTATAAAACGCTATCAAAAATTGCATTAGCTGAAATGGCTGCTAAAACAAATGTGAAAAGCTACGATGAAATCTTAGTTGTAACTGGTGTTCCAAGCCAAGAAATCGGAACAAAAGCCGTTGATGAAATTAAAGAAGTTTATCAAGGAACTCATGAGCTTGAGGTGAATGGAAAAAAAGTAACGATTAATGTCGTAGATGTTATTGTTCTTGCTCAACCAGTTGGAACTGTAATGAGCCGTTATTTAGATGAAGATGGATTTGTAGCAGATGATTCTTATGAAGATATGACAGTAGGTATTATTGATATCGGAACTGGTACAACAGATTTAGATGTAATCTCTATGCTGCGTCGTGAAAAAGAATCTACTTCTGTTCCAAAAGGAATGCATGATGTTTATGAACCAATCGTAGCTAAAATTAAAAAAGAAACAAGTGCAACTATTAATGACTATAAATTAGAAAAAGTATTTGAAGAAGGTGCTTACCAAGCTTCAAAGCGTATGGATCCAATTGATTTTAATGATGAAAAAACTGCATCGATTAAAGAAGTTTATGATTTTATCGTAAACGGAGTAAATAATGCATGGAAAACATTTGATCGTTTTGATGAAGTGTTAGTTTCTGGCGGTGGCGCGAATACATTCCATGAATTATTGGAAGAATGGATTGGTAAAGTAACAAAGTTAGAAGAAAGCCAAACTGCAAACGTGGAGGGCTTCTACAGATACGGTAAATTTGAGGTAGGCGAAGAAGATGGCGAATAAGGTATATCCTCTTTCTTATGATGATGTATTAGATAAAGATATTAAAGATTGGTTAGAATCTTTACCACGTAATAGAAAAGCTGAAATGGTACGTACTGCTATTAGACAATACATGCATACTAGTGGTTCTATTATTATTTCTCCTATGAAAGAAGAAAAAGTAGAGCCTAAAAAAGTTGAAAGAAAACGCCCGAAGTTAGGTAGGGGCGGTAATTTCGAAAAAGAGTAATTACAACTGAATATAAAAAGAGAACGCTCTTCACAGCTTGCCGGCACGAAAGAGCGTTCTCTACACTATGAAAATCTGAAAGGATGATTTAACAATGTCAAATACCCTATTCAAACTAACCACTAGTGAGCCTATTCTACCACAAACACGCAGCAAAAAGGAACTGTTCGGAACAATCCGCTCATTCTTTGCGAAAAAGTACCAGGGATTAAATGAATGGTTTGGTATTGAAGAATGTAAATCAGACCGCATATGGTACTATGGAACACTTTCTCTTATGTTTTTTCTTCCTGCTGCTACTTATGTTATTTCTAAATTAATATAGTTTTAAATAGATATATGCTATAATCATTTTCGGGTATATTGCGTGCCATCATCTTGATAGTGATGGCGCATTTTTTATGCTTCCAAAAGAACGTACGTTCGTATATAATGGAGTTAAAAAACAAAAGTGAGGTATTACATCATGGAATATAACGGCATTCCTACAGTACGTGGAAGAGGTATGGTGAAATGGAACCCTTTTGCTTCGATGCCGGAGCAATACGAGGAAATACATAGAATATTTGAGGAACAATATAAAGTACCTAAACCTTTTTTAACACAAGATACTATGGAACGAATAGAAAGAGCGTTAATGCAATCTCTTCACGAAACAAAAGAAATATTTATTTCATACTATCGTGATGGATTTATCCATGATGAATACATTACTGTTATAGATATTGATAAGCAAAGCAAAACGGTATATTACACGGATGCTTTTGGTTTAAATACACGATTGAATTTTGAAGAATTCGTTGATATAAAATAAATAGGTAATTGTTATGTTTTTCGTATAAATTCACAAACCCGAAATTTGTTAGAGTAAATTTGTCATGCCGACCTAACAAATTTAAAGCATCAAGAACCCTTGCGATACAAGGTGTCTTTGTGTAGGTAACGTATAAGTTTTTATCCAAACCTCAGCGTACAAGTTTAACTATCCATATCCCATCTAATTCATATCTTGATTTTTGTTAGTTCGTCCTAACAAAAATCTATAAAAAAAGTAACCCTTCGATCTAGGGTTACTTTCTCATTTGCTCTTTACTTTTTAAAATATCCTCTTTGAAATACAATCGATCTCGTGACATTTCTTTAATTGGTTTCACTTTTTCTTTCTGCACCATCACATTTAGATTTTGTCGTGAACAACCTAAAATTTCTAATGCTTCTGAAGTATTTACGATTTCATCTTGAATAAAGCGAATTAAATCGTCTTTAGTTTTAAAATTATACATTCTTTTTCTCCTTGATATAGGTAGTGACTAAATTGAACACCATCATTACAAAGGCAATTATACATAGTACGATGTAGATGTAATCTAATGTTTGTAAATCAGTGTAATCAATTTGGTACAAAATGTACCCTAGAATTACAATAATTGGTATGCTGTTAAAAATGACTTTTTTCATAAAGTATAGTGTCATGTGATATAATCTTAGGTACAAGAGAGGTTTCCCTCTCTTGCGGTGTCTTACTCAGAGTCGTTTTCTTGGCGGGAGCGACTCTTTTCTTTTTCTTCCTTGATTTTGTAGTAAATATCAATTGTGTTTTTAACACCGGAAGAAAGTTGAGCGTAAATTGTTATGAACGCTGTTATCGTTCCTAAGATTATCATCCAATCCACTTTGTTCACCTCCTTTTCTTTATACTCTTATTATAGCATTTCATTTGACGTGAGTCAAATGAAAGTAGGCTAAATTATAGAAAAATATCCATTTTTTACGTAAAAATAAACAAAAAAAGGGTATACCCAAGTTTGGGCATACCCTTTTTTCTACTTCACATACACATAGGCTTCATTTGCAGTTACATAGTATGTTGTGCCTTTACTGTTGTGTACTTTATATTGTGCGGAACCATTCACTGATACTTTAGCATCAATCATAAATCCAAGCCCTTCATCTACCGTCCCTGCTACATCTTTATCAGACCAGGAAGCAGCGTCATAGAAGCGAAGGTTGTCCACTTTAGAAACGACGCGTTTTCCAACTACAGAACTTGCAGCAGAGGTTTGTTCTCCTTGATATTTAATGTAAGATGGGTTGTTATAAATCCATTGATTACCACCAAGGTTTAGCCAATCCCCTTGTTTTCCCCATACTTGATATGATTCATCTTTACTTAATTGACGGATAACACCGTAATTTGTTGATGGTCCACTTCTAAGGTTTACATTATACCCATCGATATAAGCGACGCCTGTTGTCCATGTAACGTTTTGAGAAGGTTCTTGTGGTTTTGGTTTAACTGTAACCGTCGCGCCCTCATACGCCTTTTGTACGTCTGTTCTGAATTGTGATTCTGATACACCATGACTGCGAAGATAATCAAGCGGATCCTCGTGGTCGGTTCCACCTAATTTATAAGTAATATCTTTATGTGTCCATAATCCTTTACTTGGATGAATTCCTCTATCTTTTAAAATCTTAGCTAATAGTTTTACATAACGTTCATAAGAAGATTTAAATTTAGCTGGATTACTAGTTTCAGAAAGCTCTACGTGAACAAATCGTTTGTTAGCAGCTGGTCCAGCACCATAAGCAATATATTTTGTATCGGCAATTTGGATTGTTTCATCCCAATCTACTGCATAATGAACAAAAGCAGAACGCCATGTACGAGATTCGTAACGTTGAATATTAATTGCTGGTGCTTCTGGTGTTGCTGTGCTATGTGCTACAACACCCTCATAAGCGCCCACACCGTAGCGATATGCTTGTTTCGGTAAGTCTTGGATAATTAGTACTCTATCAGCGAAAGAAGCCGTAGCAAACGAAAATAAGAGCAATAGAGTCATAAATAATGAACTAAATAGTTTCAATGGTTTTTTCATTGTGTATGTTCCCCTTTTTAGCCAAACAAAAAGAGCACCGTCTTTTGACAATGCTCTCCTTAGGTAAGGCGTATATTTTTATTTGTTTTTTTGTTTTTCTTTTCTTGCATCAGATCTTTGAATCTTTGCTTGAATTTCAGATGCTACACTTTCTAGCAACCATGCAGGAATCCACTTTTCCCAGCCGATTCGTGCACAGTTTGCAGCGAAACTATTAAAAATGTGATAACTCAATCCACCAACTACCATGAAGAAAAAGAAATCTGGTAGTTTAAGAGCAATATCAAATAAATGTGCGAGAGCCGGTAATGATAAAAGCACCACGGTTCTCGTGATGCCCTCAATTCCATATTGGCTGCTGTATGTTCCATCTAGCTTTGAAGCTTTACTACCAGTAATCCAGTCCAACATGATAATCCAGCAGTAAATCCCAATCCAAATTACATTCGCCTTACCATATAGCAAATTAATTAATGTTCCTAGTCCTCCGCTTATAATGCCACCCACTTTAAATTGAGTACTTGTAATTACATCAGATATATTCAATGCCTTGATAAGTTCTTGAATTCGTTCCAAGTTCTCACCTCCTTTCAAATTTTGACCAAAATAAAAAGCCTGCTGCTGCACGCTTGATTTCGATAAAGTTATATGTTCATTTTCTTCCACGCATATTCTAGTGGTTCAGTACGCGGCGGTTTCATTACTTCTTTTTCAGTAGTTTGACTTTCGTTTTGGGAAAAGTTAAACATAACACCTTTCCGTATTTGTGGTTTTCGTATTGCAGTTTTATATAAGTTTTCTGGTTGAAATATTACACCCTTTATTGTCATAAAATCACCAACCTTATTCTATTCGTAAAGCAATATTGTGACTACTAAATGAACTCCATGCACCAACGTAGGAAGTGTTAAAGACTTTATACTTTTGTACTTCTTCGCCTTGAGTAATTTCAACGATGTCACCAGCTACGTAATTTGAACCCCTATATATGTAAAAACCATCAAACTTTGCTCTTAATCCATCTAAGTCATCTCCCATAAAAAGTGATGTGAATATTATGTTTCCTTCTAATGAAGGCGCCTTTAAAAATACCTTATCCCAGAAAAAGGTTGGAACAATCGGATTTTCACCCCACCCTTTCCAATTAAAATATGTTCTTCCTGTGGTTAAAGCACAATTTATACCCCAGTTAGAACCGGCACTGATTAGTACACTGAATGGCGATGAACCATACATAGGTGTGAATACTTCTTTCTGATAGCATTCTCCTGGAATACCTAAAAAACCTATTACAGTTTTACTTTTTCGGTCCGGGATAATATCATCGTTCTCGTAAACGCAATATATAACGGTGTCTTTATCAACATATAAGTATAAATCTACCATCAATTTGGAATAGGTTAAATGGGTTGCTGAATTTGCACCATTAGTTTTCCCTTGATGAAAAACTAAGGGCCAAACATAAGTTTTTCCTCCTCCTTTCCCTATACCCTTTACTTCATCATATCCATTAATCAATCGGAAGCTGCCATCTGTCATATACTTATCAGGAGTTCTTATATCTAAATCATCATAAGAAGTACTGTTTACTAAATTTTCACTTGAGGTACTTGTATCAAATGGACGCAATTCTATGTAAATAGGTTTGGTACCATCGTTACCACTTGAGTACATGACATAAATCTTATCTTTTGATGGTTTGTCAACATTTAATTGCTGCCATCCAGCCTTTTTCATTTCATCGATAATCTTCATAAAGACTTCTCTGCGCTCTAGTCTGTGTAACTTACAAATTTTATTTGTCATTTTATATGTTCCTCCCTAATTTAAACGTATTGCTTTCATAGAAACATTAAAAGTAGAGTTTGCTACGCCCCTATTTTCTATATAAAGATGTACCTTGTTTGTATGATCTTTATCCTCACATGGAATGGATAGAATATCGTACGTTCTTTTTTCTGATAAGCTTTTATAAATTTGATTCCCATTCTCTTTTTGATCGTACATAAATAACATCGCTTCAACGTTTGAATCATTTGTAACTTGAATTGTACGAATATCGTATTTGTTACAACCTACATCCAATGGAACATATAGAACTTTTCCAGGTTCAATCGTAATTTGTACATTCCTCTCAATAAGGATGGATGGTGTAATCTCACTTTCGGATGTATATCTATATAATTTCATTACAGTTCCCATATGGTATTCACCTCAATTATGTTTTAGATGAATATTAAAATAAATAGGTTCAAATGCTAGGAAATTTGTATCCTTCACAACTTTCACCCAAAAATCACGCGTATCTTGTGCAGCAACTGAATCAATCTGTATTTCATTTGAATAGTTAGTACCATCTAGTGAAATAAGCGCCCAGGTATAACCGACTTTCTCCATGAACTGCTCTATTGAAAGTTTTATATTTGTAGCAGGACCGATGTTATCATTTACGATTGTCATTTTTTCAATACGCTCATTATTCAACATGTAACCTAAATTCGTTGGATCCGTTGTATTTAATTCTTCGCTATTCATTTTGATTTGTAGGGATGAACCCATACAATACATATCTCCACCATAGAAGGTAGCTTGTTTATTTGCCAGTAGTTCGTTATCCTCGTCATATATTTCTATGATTCCTTCAAACTCTAGGGAAGGAAGTAGAATATCAATACCTGTATGAGCTGCAGCTACGATGTTAGAAGAAAGGGTATTACCTGCAGCATCTTTTAATACAACCTTATAATTACCATATAGTTGGCGCAGACGTAACATGTTGCTTGTTGTCATAATGATTTTATTGATGTCTAGCGGTACAAATCCCTCTGCAGTTCCTCTTTTTAGAACAACACCAATTCTTTTTGCTGCTAATGAATCGTTATCCGCATAATCAAAAAATGTATCTGTCTTTGTATAAAAGTCCCATTGATCTTCTTTACATATTGCCATCCACTCTTTATTGCTTTGTGAACTATTAGCAGAATAGGATTCGAGAAACTCAACTTTATTCTTTTCGTTTTGATAGATTAGTAAGCCACCTTCATCTCCTTCTTTTGTAGGAGCATAATCCGCAATAACTTGTATTGCAAAGTTACTTTGTGGTCTATCGATTAAAAGCATAACGTCTTTATCTGCCGAATGATTCATACGTAAGAATCCTTTTTTGATAGGACTGTTAAATGCATTTGATGGTGACATTAGCCATTTTGGATTTACGGAATCAAAGTCATCTACAAATATTTTTCCGCTTTCTTTTTCGTATAGAGATACTTTGGGCTTTTTAGCTACATCTATTGGAATTAACTCTCCGGTATCATCAATATCGATGGCATCTAAATTAATTTTCTCTCCTGATATTGTGACAGTATGCTTCCCTTCTATTAAGTTGAGTTTCTCATATACTAGAACGCATTGTGTTACTCCTACTCGATTGTAATTTATTTCTTCTGTAATACCATCTATCGTGATAGTCCCTTTTCGGTAATACTCTGTCACTATTCCAATTATTCGTAAGGACGTACCGTAAAATGAAAATGTGGCAGAAAAAATACCTGGATTTGAAGCACCAGAGAAGTGAACAGTTTTATTATAACTACTGTTTTCAGACGTACTAACAGCCCAAGGTCCAGAATAATTAATTAAGCTATTTGAATCATCAAACCGTTTCCAACCAGGTTCCGGTTCTTTTAAAACATCCCCTACTTTTGCGCTTAAATCTGCGTAATCAATAGCAGTTAACATCATATAAATATCCTTATCAGTTGAACCAGCAGTGAAACCATCATGGGTTACCTCTACTCTATGGGTGCCTTTAGGTAAATCTAATTTCTCAAAACAGACTCTAAACATAGATGGATTATTATAAATTACCGAACCTTTAATCCAATTCCCACCGTTTATTCTTACCTTTATGTTATAACGATGTGTCGGGTAGAATTTTTGCATTATTCTGAAAGATGTTCCGGTAAAAGTAAATGAAAATATATCATCATCTATATTTCCGGGTCCATAAAATGCAAGCCAACAGCCTTCTGTAGAAGGATTATCATTTCCACCTACTATAGCCCACCTAGCACTTGGGTATTTATTCTTATCTCTTACACCTTGAAAAAAAGTGTTAACGTTATCGAGTTGGCAATACTTACGATTCCATCCGGATTCCGGCTTTAGTAAACTATTACCTATTTGGTGTGTTGCCATTCTATCACCTTCACTTTATCTCGTTTTCTTCCAGTTTGAATTTGTCCACCAAGATTGACGGCTATGTCGTAGCCATAATTTCGGATTATCATTTTCTATTTCGATAACTATTAATTCATCTGGTTTTTCTGTATCTAGTACTCTCTCCATTTTGAATTGTTCAGTATCCTCTAGAACAGATTCTCGTTCTGGTATGCGTTCAAATTGCTCATATTCCTCTATAACACTCTCTAATTTATGTTCTCTATCAAACGTATCTGATCCGCTAGTAATAGCTTCTACAAAATCCTGTCGCTCTAATAATTCATATTCACTAACAATTACGTATTGTTCAGATTCCCTTGTTGCATCTACGGTTTTAATTAATTCTGTATCTGTTGTTATAATTTCTTTATCCGCTGGTGTGATATCAGAGATAACTCCGCCTTCAAATTCACGTATACCAATAAAGGTTTCTTGTTCTGTAATCAGAGCTTGTTGTGTATTTTGTTTAAAAGAAGCGTCTAAATCGATACATTCAGCATCTAAGGTAACTGGAACGATGTCAGAAGCTACTTCTTCGGTTGCTATAGTTAGAAGTTCTTTTTCTACTTTTTCGGATACAACTGTTTGATCTATTTTCATCTGCATTATTTGTGATAGTTTAGAAGTGTCTTCAAAGAGCGTAATGCGTGTTTCTAATTCCTTGTGAATACGACCAAATAAATCAAAATCAGGAAGGTATACAGGAATCCCCATACCTTCAAATAAATCAAATTCTTCTATGGAAGCCGGTAATTCTTTTATTGTTTTATTAGCAATAAAATCATGGTCTTCTATAGTAGTAAGAATATCTTGTGCTTTTAATTCGGATGAAATGCTTTCAGATACATCTACAAGTACTGGCGAATCTTCCTTGTCTGCATTAATTAACCCAATTACATCCGCTTGTGATTCATTTAATAAGCGATCAGCACCGTCTATATGTGCAATATTTGCAGTTAATTCGGTTAATCGTATAAATTCCTCTTTGCTGCTTTCTATCACTTCAAATGTATTTTGTATTTTTAGTGCATTGGTACTTGCAGCGATATCTTCAACCGATAATATACGCGAAGTAATTTCGCTTTCTTGTGAATCTGTAACTTCGGTTGTAAATATTTTTTCTTTCTTTACAGATACCTGTGTATCGGGAAGAACAGACTCAAGTTCTTTTGCAATTCGCTCAGAATTAGAAATTTGTACAATATCAGCATACTGATCATTTGTTCTTTCAAATGTATAAGGTTCGATACTTTCTGCAGCAAATACACCCACATGTTTATTTGAGTTTTCTAGCATAATAGAATTGGCATTAAGTTCCTTCATCCGAATAGAAGTGTCAAAATTTATACGAGTAGCATCTATAACAGGTTCTCTTGCTGCAGTTGTTAAATCTTCACCTGGAAGTAAATCTGCATTTTCTATTTTCTTACGTTCAAAATCATGTTGTATGTCAATATTCGTTGCTAGTTCTCTTTGAATTCTAGCGAACAAGTCGTAGTCAGGAAGGTAAACGGGAGTCCCCATACCTTCGAACAAATCGAATTCTTCTAAAGAAGCCTTTAATTCATGTTCAGTTGCAAATGTTTCGTAATCATCTGGGCAACGAGTCTCAATGCTTTCTCGTTTTGTTTCACCAATATCCTCTGTGTTAATTAATGCATCGATGTCTGGGGAAACGATACTTGATATAGCGCCCTCGTTATATTCTCCGTGCATTTCTCTAGTTACAATCGAACTTACATCTTGATAAAACTCTTCGCCATAAAGTACACGAGCGACTTTTACCCATTCTGGTAATTCATCGACACCGGCAGCTACGAATTCACGTAATTTATTTTTTAATATATCCTGCTCTATGATTTGAGCTACTTCGAATTCTCTGGTTATAAGTTGTGATTCATCTGTATGATGTACAACTGCGTTTCTTTCATTTGGTCTTTCGCTCTCTACCCCTTCGATATGGTCTATATCGAAAATTCGTTCATGTTGTATGGATTCATCCGCAGAAATAAGTTGCACTGGAATACTATCGTTCCGTTGAGACTGCTGCGTTTCCAAATTAGCCACATTAATAATTCGATTTAATTCGAAATCAGTTGTGTTAGAAATAGAAGCGTCAAATTCATTTTGTCTTAGCGCTTCCTCAACTACACTAGATAAGATTCCTTTCGCTCGTACCTTCGTGGCAGTGACTGCTGCATTATCTTCTCTAACCGCTTTATGCCTTGCATAAGGAGCGATACAAATTGGATATACAACATCATTCTTATTTTCCGTATGTGCTGGAGTAATAGAAAAAGAATAGGTTCTCTCATTTCTATTAGGTCCAGAACCAATTGTGACAACATGACTTTTTTCTTTGGTACATATAGAAGGGGAAGCAATAGAATAAACTTTTTCACTCATTCTTCTGCTACCCCCTTATTTTTAGATATCTTCTTTGTAGATCGCTAAGCCAATTGGATTGAAAGGCGTTGCTTTTGCTTGCGTCATAGGCGAAACGGGTGTTGTTGGTAATGTATAGCGGTATAATTGTGCCATTTCATAATAAGCTATAATTTCAGCATCATTTACCGGTGGTTCATTAAATGTAATGGTTTTATCATCGGGATTGTACACATATTCTTCTTTTGGAACCTCTATACAAGAACGTAGTATCTTCAAGGTATCGCCTTTAGGTTTGTGTTCTAAATGAAATATCTTACGCACCCCGTTACCTTTTCCTAAAACTTCATTAGAAACTGTTTTTTCAATTTCTAATTCATCAGCTTGTTGAATGTTTTTTGGATGGACCGCATAAACATCATCTAATTTACCCACATTCCCATCATTAGGATGAACAATATAAACTTGAGATAAATGATATTTACCACTATAAACAGACGGATTGAAGCGTCCCTGCCCGTTATCAACGTCCATATTATGGGTCATGAAAGAAAGATAATGATGTTGGTACATAGAGCCTGTATAAGATTGTGCTAATTGTACCGTTTCATTCCCATTACTTGTATTTTCTCCATAATCTATTATTGCATTTCCTACTTTTTTATTTGCAGAATATACAAATTGATCACCTGTACGGCAACCTGCTGCGATTATCATATTTCTTCGTGGTGCATTATCAAATGTGTACATTCGGCCAATATAAACAGGGACGAATAAAGCACGAATAGGAGCAGGTGTTGGATCTACGCGCATAAACATTGCTATACGATCTCTATTGGCATTTCCATACATGTAAACAACAGAATCTCGTTTCCAGTCTCTTGTAAATCGTTTTTCTGGCGTAAAACTAATCGGCGTATACGGTGAAGGATTGGCGAAATTTAACGCTGAATACACTTCATTCATAATGGCTAACATATCCTCTGTATCAAAAGATTTCGTTGCTGTTAGGGTATCGATGGTTCCATCTGCTTTAGGTTCAACTGTATAGAATCCAGCCATTTTAATATTATCCGTACTTGCAGGTGCTTTTTTAAATACAACTTTTGTTTCGGTAAAGGTGTAATCTTCTGGTGAGATGATGACATCATTTTTATAAAAAATGGTGCGTGACTCATCGAAATTAGGGAATGGATATTGGAACTCTGTTTTTGTTCCATTCCCATTCCCTAAATTACTTGCTTGATCTGATAGTTTTAATTCTTTTTCAATAAAGTATTGGCTGTAAGTGAAGAAAATCATATCGTTAGAAGGCTCATATGCATCGTTAGCAAGTCGGCATTCATATGTAATTTTATCGTTCTTCGCAGGTGCGTCAGTAAACTTAATTTCTCCAGTACGCCCATTCACCGTGTAACCTTTTTTATCTTTTACGATACTATTTATATAAACAATAAGAGAGCTTTCTGTGATTGGAAATACAGGCATTTGAAATTCTTTCTTCGTGCCGTCACCTATACCTAATTTACCTAACGGAGAATCCGCTGTAATGTATCTATTATCGGTAAAATCTGATAGATTCGTATCGTATGCAGTTGCTACACCTAGTTTTCTACGTTCTCCATCACTTCCAGCTGCTTCAAATAAACGCACATCAATAAACTTACTAATTCCACTACGAATCCTGAAAAATAGTTTTCTATTCCATCCATTAGTGGTAAACATTTTTTCTAAGTCATTTGGTAGAGTTTGCAAATATGTTATTTTATCAAACCACATTTATATTCATCCGCCTTTATCTTGTTTTTTCGTAAATTCCTAATCCAGCTGGTCGATAAGCAGTAGCAGGTAATTTGGTAATTGGTGAAATTGCATCGACCGTAAAGAAACGATAAATATCATGAGTATCTGGACAAGTATTTTGCCTTACTTTCAATTTATCTCCATTTAATAAACCTAAAGGTGATAGTAGAACGATATAAGGCATATAACCACGAACACCTTCTTCCGGATGAACAATATACGCTCGGGACGTATGGACTTTATTGCTGTAAACAGAAGGGTTAAATTGATATTTATATTCATCATTTTCATGATTCTGCCATGCGTTCGGATATTGGCCACCGGTTGTGCTTTTTCTGTCTGGTGGCATCATGTTAGGTGTAACATTCCAAGAAAGATAATGAGCTTGATATCTTGCTCCAAAACGTGATCGCTTGATTATGATGTTATCAATACCGTTACCTGGGCTTTTAGGATACGATTTTGTCCTTGGCATATATTTTTTAACATCCCTAAATGGAGTTTTACTTTCAAAGTCATATTTATGCGCGCTTGCTTCATCGCCTGCATCATAAGCCGTTCCTGCCCAAAGAGCATCAGCAATTGTGTCATCTGCTGCATAACTTTCTAATTTCCCCATATAAACAGGAATTACAGGAACAGAGTTATTATCGAAAGCAGGCGTTCTATCAGCTTGTATTAGAAGAACCACACGTGATTTATCTACTTGTCCCGTAATACGAACCATTGAATCAGGCCACCAATTCGAATCGGCGTCTATTTTTGTTAGTTTAGGGTTTCTAAATGAACATTTAACCCAAGGGGACATCATCAATTCAGGTAGATCTGTATAATCGTAGTTATATGTGTAATAAACTTCCCCATCACTAGGGCGTACATTTCTAACTTCAGTCACCTTTACGTCAGCTAATTCAACATCCATAATATTTTGAAATTCCATACCTTCTTGGGCGCCCATAGGAATTACGCTATTGTCTTGATAATTTGGAATTTGTTCTATCATGTATAGATACATACAAGAACGATCTTTATATCTTGGATTATCTTCTAAGTAAGAACGAAATTCTGTTTTGCCTTTATCTGTAGAGAAATCAATATTTAGTTTTGTTTTAGTCTCCCAAGCCCAGGTTTGAACGATGCCGTACATGCCACCATCTGAATTTTGTAAGATAACATGTTTTGCACACCAAAAATGATACGATTTAGTAATGTTATCTTTGTCCCCTTGCTGTTTCTCCCTCTGAATGTATTTATAAAAAGTTTGGACTTTCTTCCAACCGTTTTCAGTCATTAAATTTATGAGTGAATTATGAAAATCTGCTTCTGTAACTATTTTTTCAACGTATGCCATCTATTTCACGCTCCTAATCTCTTAATAGTTGGTAATTAAGCCATATAGCCTTTTTCTCTGCAGATACATTGTGGTATTCGAACTTTATCTCCGCATTAGCAGGTATAGGTTTTACAACGGAGAAGTTAAACCCCTCTGGCACATCTTTTACATAAACTTCTTTAAAGATTTGTTGGCCATTAATAAATAAATTCCAATAGTCGTTGTCACTGTAATGTGAAGCAGCAACAGAAAAAGCAATCATTTCTGTTTCGAATGGTAATAAAAACTTATCTACATGCATTCCATCATAAATACCAACTCTTCGCCCTTGTATAAATGGTTCTGTTTTAGTTGGGAAGTAAGGTGCGTCAAATCTTCCACCAGCCATATAATTAACTGCAAAGCTCATAAAGTACTCTCCTTTATCTTAAAAAGTGAAGTTCAAACCATACCGTTTTATCAAGAATTCCTTGATTATGGAATCGGAATGTAATTGTACTTCCTGCTGCAGCTGCTTTATAAACCATAAAGTGCATCCCTTCCGGAAGCCGTTTTGTATATATATCCTGGCAAACAGTCTGGCCGTTCACGATTAAATCCCATTTATCATCTAATTCATAAATGGAGGAACTAACACTAATTGCGTATATCTCCATATCGGCAGGTAATGTATACTTCACTTCATCTGTTTTAAATGATGTAGAATCCATAATGAAACCAGGTATAAATGGTTCCGTTTTTGTTGGGTGGAAAGGTGGATCTAATCGCCCACCGGCTAAATAGGTTGTTTCAAACAAGAGCAATCACCCTTTTTCGTGTATTAAAAAATTCCCGTGCATCATTACGACACATCGGGAATTGATAAATCAGGCAGCATACCGTTACCTTTATTTAGAATACGCGGCTGTACACGTTCTAATTGTTTCTTTGCATTGTATATTAATTGTATCTCCATTTCTTTTCCGGTTATTTTATGAGAGACAAGAACCTTTTCTAACATACCTTGTGCATTAAAAACTAAATCATAATGCAGATATTTATCACCATCAACCGCTGATAGTCGAGCACCATCACGAATAAGTGTATATCCTTCAGTCGTACCTTCCTTAAATACGTCATTCGGGTCATTACCAGGCATTGGTTTACCGCCGGTATATATTTGCCTATCGATTAGACCCTTCATTAAATACATAATTGGATCATATAAGTTTTTTTGCATTATCATAGAATCACCCCTAGTTTACCCTCGTAACAGACCATGTTTTGGCCGGACGTTGGATATAATAGTGATTTGCATCTTGATTTACCCGAGGAAATGATAAATCTGGTAAGGAACCATAATCGAATAAGATATTATTCTTTGTATCTAGTACTTGCAAACGTCCTGTAAGAATCCCTTTTGGGTTTCGTACTGCTTCAAATACAATAATATTCACGCCATATTCAAGTGGGATATCAACATACGTCGGATTGTTCCGAATGAAATAATTTTCAGCAACTAATTTGTCATTACAATAAATATTCAATAAGTCGCCATCTTCTACATCCCAATCCCAAAGTTTTAATCGTAATGTATCTACATTTACTGTAATACCAGTTATATCTGTATACGGAGCAGGTTCATAACCATAGTTAACTGTTAAATCTAAAGTTTGATAGAATCCATCATCTGCAGATACCATTGTATTAATACCTTTAACAAAGTAATTCCATTGTTGGCCAGAATCTCTATTGTAAACAGAAATTACATCGAATAATTGAATCCTTGGATCTCCAACGACTGCAACTGTTAATGTTCTGAACTTCTGAATTGCTTTTAAATGATAAGCTGCAGCAACTGCTCTTCTTGCAAAGAATGTTGTAGCCCAGGGAACTTCTATCATTTCCTCTCGTAAATCACCCTGCGAAACATTTTTTAATAGAAACGGATTAATGAATCCATTTGCGTAATCGCCACATTTAACAACGACACTATTACTTATGTCTTGATCTGTTAGCTGCATATCTAACGAGATAAGGTTATCCCCTTCGGTAAAGTTAAACTTTGCAGGTTCATTAATTGCGTAGTCCGGCATTTTCATAAACGTGCAACTTCCATCCGGTTCATGTTTTATATAATGAAATGTTGTATCTATAATGTCCCTTACAATTTCATCCCATTTTTGAAACCTCTTACCGGTTGCTCCTTCAACAATCCAACTTTGATTGGTACCAGGAATATTTACTCTGCTGCCGTGTAATGTTACCCCTGCTTTTTGGAAAAAGAATTTAACAACATCATAAACATTACCGGTTGGTGCAACAATTTCATCAGATCCAGGCGTTGGAACAACTGATTTATGCAGAACCTTTTTATATGATGTTGTACAAGTGACAGAGATTGTACCACTTTCGGCGTTTATCTTCACATCAGATACAAAACCATGTATATATGGTAAAGCTTCTTCACCGTAACCGATAGACACCTTAAATTCAGTTTGTGGATACAATTGATTTGTATTTGTTACCTCACTGTTATAAAACCATTCTTGAATAGAAGAAAACTTACCATACCAATTATCAGGAGCCATTTGACCGTATTCATTTGCAAAGGTAATAGTAAATGTACTTGCGAACTGGTCGGCGTTCTCCTGAACTTCTAGACCCGTTACACGATGTTGTATTTGGACGTAAGAAGACGAGTCTCTTCTCTTCATATAAACAATTAAATTAGGGGAATTATTACCCACTTGGAAATAGCTCCCTAACATTCTAATTAAAGAAATAGACCCTTCTCTCACATTCCATCAACTCCTATTCCTGCTTGCGACATAGATATTAATTTACATTTTGCTATGACTAGCGTTCCTTTTCGTAGTGCATCTACTTCATTTGGTGGAATTATACCCCCATACGTACCGTAATCACCAGTAATAATATGAGGGCGATATATTTCCCTCATGAAATCACGCCAATAACTGATATCGTTGAATAGTAAAGTAAATTCTACTTCGCATCCTTTGTTACCAGCACTTTGGAAACGTGGGTATCCATGCATGACATTATAGGTTTTTAAGCCATCTAGTGATTTCGGTAATTTTGTTTGCTCAATCATTGCGATGTTTGGGACGAATCCAAAAGCGTAATAATGAACATCACGTATATAAGCTACATCTGCACCACCATAACCGCTTGTTGTGAATTCAATTGTTTGTGGTCCTGCACCTACAAATATCTCTCTAGATTCCCAAGCATAAGCACCTCTTGCTTTAAATTTCTCAATACCATTTACTCGAACAATAAAATATTTATTTGGTAACATACCATCAGAACCGATAGGGACTTGGGACATAAATGAAAAGTTATATGTCCCTGGCCATGAGAAATTAATCGTATATCGTATTGTGTTTTTTACTTCTGCTACATCCCCTAAGAGATGGTATGAACCACCTCTTCTATGCAATGTTTTTAATATACTCATACATTTCGCACCGCCATTCCCATTAGATCATCAGCAACTACGTTTTGTAGCAGCTTTCTCATTTTTACAAAGTCGTCTGCAGATTGTAGTTTTTCAACAGCGACTCTAAATGTAGCATTTTGAATTGTTACGCCTTTATCCGTTTTCTTTTCAACGTGGGTTTGTCCAGCATATGGATGTGCAGTCTTACCGATTAAATCAGCAGAGCGCGCTCCCATTTGTCCAATTTGAGTAGATACATCGGTTACTAGTTTCATTGGTTTAGGTGGAACAACGGCTTTATTTAATAGTTCAGAAGCTCTATCTACTGCAGGAATCATTTTTTCCATCCCTACACCTAGACCTTCTGTAATAAATCCACCGAATTCCATCATTAGACGTGAAGGAGACCGGATACCAAAGAACTTTTTAACTGCTTTTGGAATTCCACTGACTACGCCTTTTGCTTTATCAGCTACCCAACCACCCATCGCAGCCATACCTTCACCAATACCAGCAATGATATCTTTTCCCCAGCTAACTGCATCTTTTGCTACATTTTTTACAATGGATCCCACTTTGCCAAATACATCTTTTACGATATCTACAATACCTGTAAAAGCTCCCGTAATAGCTTTCTTAATTGCAGAAAAGCTACTTACTATGAAATCTTTAATAGCGCCAACAACACTAAAAATAGTATTTTTAAGTCTATTAAAATTATCAACTACGAAATTAACAAAGGCTCGAACGGCTCCAATGATCGTATCCTTAATAAAGTTCCATGCCGCTTGAATGAAATTTTTCAAAAAGTTCATTACATTAATAATTATATTTTTAATAAAATTGAATGCGGATTGAACAGTATTTTTAATGAAATTTAAAACCGTGA
>NZ_JAKUFR010000089.1:0-18478 GCF_022663555.1 Bacillus cereus group sp. BfR-BA-01381 | reverse complement strand
GATTAACTTATTAATCGTTTTTTTTATATTTATAATCTTCTGATAATCTAATTTTAACTTTATACAATAGTTATGTACACAACATAATGTACATTTTTTAGTAATCTTAGCTATGGATCGTGAAGCTAAGAGGAATGAAACGGGGATTGCGTATTGGAGTTATGAAGATGTGCCGGAGAAGATATGGCCAATACGTCCGTTAAATGAATTTTGGGGGATATCAACGAAAACTGAAGCAAAATTGAATAAGAAGGGAATTTATACAATTGGTGATTTAGCTCATTATCCTTTGAAGTATTTAAAACAATCTTTTGGAATAATCGGTGAGGATATGCATTTGCATAGTCACGGGATTGACTTTAGTAAAATTGCAGAAAAACATGTGACAGAATCAAAATCAATTGGTAAAAGTCAAATCTTAATGCGTGATTATTCAATTGAAGAAATACAAATTGTTTTATTAGAGCATATTGAAGAAGTTTGTTATCGATTAAGAAGAGAAAAGAAATTAGCGCAAACGATACAATTTTCTGTTAGTTATAGCGGAACTTATAGTGGTGGGATTAGAAAAACCTGTACCTTTCCGCGTCCCACTTGTTTGACGATGGATATTTATGAAGTTTGTATGGGTTATTTACATAGATTGTATACAGGTGAGCCGATTCGAAGTATATCGGTATCTTTGACTAACTTAATTAAAGATGGAGAAGAACAACTTTCGTTGTTTGATAATGTAGAAAGAAGAGAAAAAGAAATGAAATTAGCATATGTCATGGATGATATTAGGTCAAAATTCGGTAAGAACAGCATATTAAGGGGAATATCCTATTGTAATGAAAGTACAGCTAGAGAAAGAAATATGTTGTTAGGGGGCCATAAAGCATGATAAATTCTCAAATGCCAAAGGGACGGAAGATGGTCAAGTGGATGCCGTTTGCCAGTTTACCGGAGCAGTTTCAGGGGATTCGTGAGATTATCCAGGAACAAAATAAAATCAAAAAACCACTCCTGGATCAACAACAATTAGAAGAAATAGGGCGGATTTTAAACCAATCTTTATGTAGAGAAGAAGAAATACATATAAGCTATTATCGGCAGGGGTATATTCACCATGAAATGGTGACGGTAATAAAAATTGATCAATATACAAGAGAAGTGATTACCACTGATGCTTTCCGGAATCGAAGTATATTTACAATTGGGGAAATAGTAGATTGTTGTCTTGAAAAGTAATGTAGTTAAGAATAAGGTGAAAAGCGCAAGAAAAACATTTGATTGTTTATTCTTGCGCTTTTAGTTGTTGGTATTATAAATATTTTTATCCATTGAGTTTGTTCTTCATCAATGTTTTCGTTGTAATATGAAGTATAATGGCTAGGATATCAATATTCAGGCCATGTTATGTAAAATCTAGTTGTCCCGTTACAGGCATTATCCATAAGGTCTTTTAGAGGAATGCTTGTATTGTTGTTATCCACCATATCGCCTACGGCACAATCAAGGACACTTGATTTATCCACTTTTCGTAAGTTTCTTAATATCAAATTATATTTATCTTTGTTATCTTTTGTAACTTCTTTATCAGTTAAATTAATAAAATCAGCAACAGCGATTATTCGTTTTTCTTTATTTTCACTAACTTCACAAAATAGGAATTGAGGATATTTTTCGTGGTTTGAGGTGCGCACTTTACCTAGTCTGTCTTTTTCATAACTTTGATTGGTACTTAAAATGATTTCTTCTGTTTTTTCCTCGTTATTCTCCTGTGCTTTTAATAATTCTTTTATGTATTCCACATGTTCTTTTGCAGTACTAATAATTGATATTGCGTTTCTCATTTTCTCATTCACTCCTACTAAATATATTTTTATTCTTTAATCAATCCGCTTTTTTTTGCTTCCTCTTTGTCATAACTTGCAGAAACATATGGACCATTAATACCTTTTTGATTTGCGAATTCATTCGCTTTGTCAATTGGTAATGTAATAAAACGTTTTCTATCATCTTTTTTTAACTCATAATAAGTAACTTGCACATGTGTTATTTCTATCATTTTTCCTTGTGCGTTTTTATATGGCACTTTTGATACACCCGCATCTGTTAAAATATCTCTAGGCAATTTTCTCACCTCCCCTAGAAGATTATACCAAACTTTATTCAGTAATTGACTTAATATCATGTTCATTACTTAAAGGTTTTGAACACGGTTTTCTTTTGTGATAAAATCAGTATATAGACCTATATCAAAACTTATGGTCAAAAGTGAATGTAGAAAAGGTGATTTTTTGGTTAAATATGGATACGCCAGGGTAAGTACATTGAACCAGGATTTGGAATCTCAGATTCAGATGTTAAAAAAAGAAGGTTGCGAGGAAATATACGCAGAAAAATTTACAGGGACAAAATTTGAACGTCCAAAATTCCAGGAATTGCTTTCTGTATTAAAAAGTGGAGACACACTTGTTGTGACAAAATTAGATCGTTTTGCAAGGTCTACAGTGGATGGGATTCAAACAGTAAAAATGTTATCTGATAAAGATGTTAAGGTACATATCCTTAATATGGGCTTAGTAGAGAATACACCTACAGGTAGATTAATATTTAGTGTAATGAGTGCCTTTGCTGAATTTGAAAGAGATATGATTGTAGAGCGAACACAAGAAGGGAAAGCAATGGCTAAATTGAATCCTAATTTTAAAGAGGGGCGACCGAAAAAATATAACAAAGAGAAAATGGACTATGCCCTTAAATTATTGCAAACGGAATCTTATAGAAGAGTAGAAAAAATAACAGGGATTAGTGTGAGTACATTGCAGCGGGAAAAAAGGAAACGATCAGCGGAGAAAGAACAATAAAATAAATATATTAGGATTATTGATGTTAAGGGACGAATCGACTTGTATTATAAGGAAGGGGCTGGGGGATTGTATATAATGTTTAGAGCTTGTCAGTCTATTAATATTCGATATTTGATAAAATCATATATGTGGGGTATTTTAATCTATTTGTTTTTTAGATGGGTGATTCCATGGGATGAAATAGGGATGATTACTTTAATGACAGTTAATTTAATATTCTTTCCGTTTACAAGAATATTTGTTTCCTCTATAAAGAACTTTTTCTTTGCGGATACAATGTTTATGATGACTGATAAGGGATGGTTTATTTATTTGTTTGTGAAAGCTTCGGTGCTAGGGTGGTTCTTTGTGATGACGCCGATATTTGGACCAATTGGATTTTTGATTACGCTATTTCATTTTTGGAAGCTAAAGAGGAAAAAAGTGAAACTTATGCAGTGGAGAAAACAAAATGTTTCTTAGTGTATAAAAGGAAGGCTCATTTCATTTTGAATGAGTCTTTTTTGTTTGACTGTGTATCGGATTTGGACTGTATTGTAAAAAAGGACCGATTCTACAAAAAGGAGTCACCGAGATTGCGATTTTAAGACGATTATCTTTTCTTTTGTGTATAAAGTATCATTAAACCGCTCAGAATCTTCAAGAGAGAAAATTGTGTTTTAAGAAAGATTGAGGATTGAAATTGATCTGTTTATAAAAAAGGACATCAAATCAGCCTGGGAGTATAATGGTATTTATTAAAAATAAGGAGTTATATATGAAACTAGTAAAATGCTTAGAAAAGTGGGTAAATCATACAAAAGAAGGAACTCGCAGAAATGATTTAGAAAAAACAGATGAATTATGGAAAGAAGTAATACAAGATATTCGTAATTGGGAGAACAGTGAAGACAAGGAATTAAATGAGTATGCAAAATATCTATTGTATACTGGGAAGTTAAGAAGAGTTCATAAAGATCTTGTTGAAGTTGATTTTAATAATCATTATGTGTCATGGACCATAGCAGAAAATTTTGAAGATTTATATTGGTTTAATTCTTCGCAGCCTCATACAATAATCACAGCAGAAGCTACGAAAGATAATCCAGGAATAAGTGTTATAGGATTTATAGAAGCCGTGAAGAAATTTGTGGATGAAAAATATGAATTAATCTCACCGGAAATTGCAAAAGAACAAGAAGTGATTTTTCCGTTAGAAAAAGAATCAAAAATAAGCATTGAAAGAATAAAAAGAAAATAGAGATAGAAAATGTCATTAATCCCTTCGGGAAAAATATCCATAATGCTAGCCACTCATATTTTTGTATGGGTGGTTATTTTTATTGTAAATCAATAGCTTTGGTGTTCGTAACTTACGGTTAGAAATAAAGAAAGATTGCTCAATTTGAAAAAAACTATTGAAATGTGCGATAACGCATGTTAAGATGATTACAGAAAGTGCGATAACGCACATTATTATAAAGGAGATGTTGACCATGAGATTTTTTCAGAGTGTCGCTACCGTAGAAGAATTGAAAAGAGAGTACAAGAAATTAGCTAAGAAATATCATCCGGATTTGGGTGGGAGCCATCAAGATTTTATTAATTTGAAAAAAGAATATGATGATTTATTTGAACAATTAAATGGTGGGAAGGGAAATAATAAAGCATATCAAGATATCATTGATAAACTGATTCAATATGATTTAGAAATTGAAATCATTGGTACCTGGATTTGGATAACAGGGGATACATACTCATTGAAAAAAGAATTGAAAGATTTAGGTTTTAAATGGGCATCCAGGAAAAAAGCTTGGTTTTGGTATGAAGGAGAGTATAAGAAGTTTCATAAAAAAGAATTTTCTCTTGATGAAATTCGCTCTATGCATGAAGTGAAACGGATTAAAAAAGTGAAGCCAAAGCTTGAGGTTTAAGGGGTTCTCCCCTTAAACCTTATAATAGGAGGATGCCAAGTGTATATAAGTGCAAATTTTGATAAATTCAAACACATATATGATATAAAACGTTTAAGACAGTATAGTGACATGTGTGAACGGGATATAAAAAGATTAGAAGAAATAATTGAGAAATTAAAAGAATACCAAATGGGGATTTTTGAACATGCTCAAACTGTCATGAATACAGAGTTTACAAAAACAGTTAGGATTACAAGAAGTAGTAGAGGTTATTCAAATAGTAAAGTAATGTATCATGTACAGTTAATCTTACATCCAATTGTTTCAAATGAATGGATCGAAAATGAAAAGATTTATGGCCCATATGAACATGAAAAAACATTTTCGGGTAGAGAACGACACTCAGCTTTAAAATATGCGTCTGAACTGGCCCGGAAATATAATTGTGAAATTGAAAGGAAGGGTTTTAATGCAGGCAAAATTTAGATTGCCGGATGATCTTTGGGAGAAGTTTAATGAAAAGACAACTGAACCGGCAGAAGAGTTAAGACAATTTGTTGTAGATTATATAAATGGAAAAAATGCGTTAGATGATGTTATGGGAGTAGAGGAAGCGGCGGAAAAATGGAATTTATCCGCCGGATATATTAAAAATTTATGTTCAAGGAAAGAGATAATGGCTAAAAAAATAGGTAAGACATGGATTATTTTAAAATCACAAGAGCGCCCAAATAAGAGGGGGAATTAATATGGATGCTGTACATTTTGAAGTGTTAGAAAACTACGGATCACCTACAGTATATTTTTGTGAACATGAAATGAAACATAGTTGTTTGGTAGCAATTCCATCCTGGAACTGGAGTTTTCTTATGGATTATTCAATTCATTTTAAAGATGAAAAGCCACAGTTGATGAAAGCGTTAGAAAAGCATATTTCACAATATAATTTGGAAAATACAGTTGATGCCTTTTATGATTTTGTTTTCTCTAAATCGTAAAAATTATGAAATGTATTATCTAATTTAATGTGAATTTAGTTATAAGAAAAAATAAAAGAGAAAGATGTTTCCACGCCTGGCAGCATAAGAAAACACCTTCCTCTTACATGAAAATATAATCTTAGAAAGGATGAATGACGATGAAACACCCAATGGTTAAAATTACACCTTCCGCATCTATTTTAGCACAATCTAAATTTAAGGAGAAAACCCTGGAGAGAATTTTTAATTTTATATCTAAGAATTATAAAAGGGTAAATACTTATTTTGGCATTGAGCAAAATGTTTCAGATCAAATTTGGTTTTATGGATTCTATGGATTAGCTATTAGTATGGTACTTGTTATATATTTGGTATTTAGTTTTTAATTATATATATTTATATATATTGATTTAATTAAAATTAAAGGGGATTAATTGATGTAGGCCTCACCATACCATTTCGGGAAATTTGTACGTTTAGACACAATTCGGACAAATATGCATATTTTGTTAGCTCATTTTACATATTATTAAAAACAAATTAAATGCATTAGGAGTGGTAAAGTTGCAAAGTAACAAAAATTTAAAACATGAAATAGTTCAAGATGTTAAGTTAGGTTCCACCGTTAAGCTTATGGAAAAACCCTATGAGATAAATGTTATTGTTCAATGTAATTGGGAAATAACAAGTTATTTTACTTTAGAAGGTGAGACTAAACTAAATCCTCCGATTGGTCGCACTTGTGCAGACGGTTATAGTGAAACCGAATGTGTAAATCAAAATGCATATAAAAACCTTTTTTCAGTGGACTGCAATTCACCAAAATTTGGATTGTTATTTAATTATAGACATCCAGCTACAGGTAAAGAAGGTAGCGATAATGTACCTCATATAATTGAACCTAGATGTGTTGAAGATGAAAATGGTTATGTGTTTTTAATTCAGATTGCTGATCCTACTTAATGATAAAAATATTAATAATGGATAATCGGTTCTTTATTTAACATTAAAATTAAAGGAAGCTAATTGATGAATATAATATGTAAAATTAATAAAAAACAGCCTAAATCGCTTATGTTAGATGATGGTCCTTTAAGATTACCTCCTAATGGAAAAGAAACTAATGAATTTACGCTTACAGTTACAGATACAGCTGGAAGACCTGTTCCAAAAGATAAATTGACTCTAAAAATTGAGCCTATTAACCCTAATGGCCCTGAGTGGCGAAGTGAAGATGGTGTTGTAAATAGATATCCTCAAAAAGCACAAGGAAATGTGAGGAATAAGATACGTGAAGGTTTAATACGCCTCCTTGGAACATTGGACAAAAATGAGGTCACTACTGATGAGAACGGTATAGCTAAAGTAATATATCGTGTTTCAGATATTGGAGGTAACGAGTCTACAATTGGACAAGAAAAATTTACTGTAACATTCTCTAATGGAGAATCCAAACAAGCAATAATAGAAATTGGGTATGACTTTTTAGTAGAGATACCTATCATTGATAAGGGATTGCAAATTGATGAAACAGCTATGGGACGATATGTTCATAAAGACATAGCTCCTGCTTTGATTAAATTAGGTGAGGAAGTAAAAAAAGAAGGTTGGAAATATCCGGTTACTATTACAGCAGGAACTCTACGCTGGGGCGGATTATATCCCCCTCATTCGACACACCGAACTGGTGAAGAGCTTGATATCCGACTAATGACTTGTGATGGAAAAGGGCATAAGTATACTGACTGTGAGTATGACCGTGAAAAAACCCAGTTATTGGTTAATAAATTGATCGCTGCTGGAGCGAAGACTATACTTTTTGATGATAAAAGTATTACAGGAGTAACACAAAAACCAGCGTTTCCCCACCCAGATCATTTACATGCATCCTTTAAATAAATGCAATTTCTATTTAAACTTTGTAAAATATTTTATTCATTATCATTCAAGGTTTCCGCATTACACATTAATTGTATAAAATCTGTTTTCAATAAGGAAAAGAGCAGCCCCATACCTCAACATTGGGATGCTCTTTTTGATTGTTAATTATTTTTATAATGTTTCAGCCCCTTGGCGTGCGCTCCAAGGGGCTGATTTTCGAGAACTCTTATTTATGAGTATATCAATGAAATACTGGAGTATATGACTAAAATATTTTATAACAATTAAATGATACTTTCAAATACTTATTTTTTTCCTCGTTAATAATTTTCTAGATACACCTCGTTTTTATATCCAAAAATCATTTTCATCTACATGTTTTCCTAACTTTTTTAACCCTTTGATTATTTGAGTTATCGTTGAAAATTTAGGTCTATATCTTTTGTCATTACAAAGTTTAGAAATAGTACCAGTACTCAATTTAGATGTTCTTTCTAGTTCGATTTGTGCTATTCCATTTCGATCAAGAAAACGGCCAAATTTTGTGCGTTTTTTCCCCAGCCCGTACACTTGTATCACCTCATCAACATCTTGGCCTATTTCTCATTTTTTTAAACTCAGGAAAAAATTTTAAAGCTAAGAAAAAAAGTAAGAAAATGTACAAGCTGTACGCAATATGATGTACCAAAGTAACTATCAAAGTATTTATAAAGGTACTGATTAAAGTTACCCTATCAAGGTTTTTGGTTCATAAATCCATTTGTAATTAGTAGTTTGAAATTTGTTTATAAAGGGGGGGAAGGTATGAGCAGCAGGATGAGAGTTGAAGAAACTTGTGAGTATTGTAAATGTCTTTTATCAGATTGGTTGTTTTGGAGGTGGGAAGGAAAAAAGTATTGTTCAGAATTTTGTGTGGAATGCGATAAATAGTAAAGGGGATAGGATTATGTTTACAAGAAAACAAGTAATTCCATTTCGCTCTTTTGTAGATGAATCGTATAAGAATAGTGAACGACAAGTAAAAAAAAACAATTCAATAAGTCCATTCGCTTTTCTTCATATGTCAGATCAAATGATAGGCACCTATATTGCAGTTGGTGCAATAGGTAGTGTATTGATTGGTGCAGTTTTATTGGAGAAGTACCTGGTACGAAAAGATTATATAACGGAAGCTAAATTTATCAGTGATGTGATTTTTCATGGAACCCGTATAAGTGGAATTTGTTTAATTGGTTATTTGCTTATTAGAACAATAATAATGTTTTAGGAGGACTATATGGGGATTATAAAAGACTGGATATATAAACGAAGTCTAAAGAATCAGCTTATAGAGGTATTTAATAAGAGTGGTTTATATATTGAGCATCAAACACGAGGGGGAAAATTTATTATATATCCTCAAATCCATGATGTTATTAGTTCAAATGAAAAGACACGGTATGTATTTACAATTCCAAATGGATTAGACCCAGCGATGATTAAGAAAAAGTGGTTTTGTTTTCAACAAGTATTTGGGGCAAATACTGAGATTGAAGGTGATATTAAAAGGTTTATATTGAATGTATTTCATACAAATACAGGAATGCAGCCATATAATTATAGTTATAAAATGTGGGAGCCATTATTAAAAAAATATTGTCTTCCTATAGTAGTAGGTCGCGATCAATCGGGAAACCTGGTTGTATATGATATGGCAGGCGCGAATACACCTCATCTTTTAATTGCAGGGGAAACGGGAAGCGGTAAGAGTAGTATGGTGCGTGTTGTTTTATCTACGCTCATACAGTATATGTCTCCGGATAAATTACATTTGTATTTAGGCGATTTAAAGAACTCTGAATTTCATTTCTTACGAAGAGTGCAACATGTAAAACAGGTTTGTATGGAAGAAGTTGAAATGGATATTATGATTCAAAAAGTTTGGAAGGAGATAAGAGAAAGAAGAAAGATCATGGAAGAATATGAAGTTGATCATATCGATGAGTATAATAGGTTGTCTCCTGGTAATCAAAAGCCATATATACTAATTGGAATTGATGAAGTGGCTATGTTACAAAATCAAAAAGATTGTATGAATACAATTGAAAAGATAGCAGCTGTCGGACGATCACTCGGAGTGTTCCTTTTGCTAAGTATGCAGAGGCCAGATGCAAAAGTATTAGATGGTAAATTGAAGCTTAATATGACGGTTAGAGCTGGATTTAAATGTGCTGATTCAATTAACAGTAATATTATGGGGACACCTGGATCGGAGCAATTAGAACAATCTGGCCAATTAATTTTAAAATTAAACGGATTAAAAAAAGTGCAAGCTCCCTATTTGGATTTGAATAAGGCGAAATTTATTGTTAAACCATATCGGGTTTCTAAGGAGAATATGAAGCTTCAAGAACCTTTACAAGAAGAGACTCCTATATTTGGGGTGTTAAATTATGAAGATTAGAGATAGGGAGATTTTAAATGATTTAAAACGATTTAGATGCATGTCCAGGGATGATATTATTGATTTGCATTTTCAAGGGATAAAAAACGGTGTGACTTGCTGTAATACAGTAATGAAGCGTTTAAGAAGAGATGGTTATGTAGATGTGAACGTGTCTCAACAGCCGTACATATACTTTCCGCAACCCAACACTATTCGAAAAACAAGTCAAAAGTTATCGCACTTCTTAGGTATTGTAGATATTTACAAACAGCTTGCTTACTATGAAAAGCCAAAAATATTTGAAGTGGAGCCGAAATACGGAAAAGATTTTATGGAACCAGATGCTTTTGCAATATGGCATAGAGCCCCTTTCTTTATTGAATTTCAAAATTCAGTTTACAGTAATAAAGTTATGGAAAAGAAAATAGGAAGGTATGAAATGTATTTTCATAGTGATGAATGGAAGAAACAATCGTGGCAGCCTAAAAATACAAAAATTTTCCCATCGATCTTGCTTGTAACCAATAAAAAATATCACATTTCAAGCGAGAACTTTCGTATTTTTCAAATTGATTCTATTATTAATTTTTATAATCAAATGCAATTAAATGAATCTAAAAGAAACATCAAGATTCAAGTTGGTTCAAAAGTGATTTCTAAATAGTTTATATTGTGTCGCCGAGATTGCGATTTTAAGGCGATTATCTTTTCTTTCATGGGTAACATAAAGAAAAACTTGTAGAAATCACTACAAGTTTTTCTTATATTTCAAATTAAAAATGATTACAGCAACATATTATTTATGCAATATGTGTTAAATGTAATTTTATAATACTGTTTTATTCACCTCTTTATCCTCAGCTTTAGTTACAATACCTTCATTCCATTCAGCGTTAATATATTCAGTCCAATCAGTATAAGTTCGACGTCGATAACTATTTTCCATACTTGCATGACCTTCAATTTGAGACTCGATATATTTTGGGTCTTCTTCAGCTCTAGCTTGTTCCTCGGCATTTTCTTCTTGCCATTCTTCATATGCCTCTAGATCATATAAAGTCTGACCCTCCTTGTCTCTATTGAAAAACAAACCTGTTCCATTTATAGGCTGACCTTCATGTAACTCTCCTTTAAACTGTTTAACTTTGTATGATAAATTTAGTCCATAAGCTGTTCCTGTCCATGGATGCCCATTTCTAAATTCACCTTTAAATGCTTTCTTATAAGAAATATATTTCGTACCATTATGGGGATTATTATCTTTCCAAATTCCTTCAAATTCTTTAAACCCCATGTCATTATACGATGTTCCTTGTCCTTCTAGATTGCGATGTTTAACCTCCCCTTGATAACTAATTTTCTGATTTTTATGGAATAAAGTTGTAATTCCGGTCAAAACTTTACCATTTTCAAATTCACCTTTATAGAAATATTCATTCTTGTCATCATCAGTCAATTTATATAAAGTTCCTTTTTTAATTAATTGTTCTTCATATGTATACTCGTAACATTTTTTGGTAGATTCATAATATCCATAAATAGTATCTTTAATAAACTGTTTTGAACTAAAGTGACCAGAACATTTTATATTTCCATTACTATTATAAAGCGCTCCATTACCTATAAATGCTTTTGGGCTATCACCTACAAAGAAAAGTATTCCATCTATATATGTTTCATAAACAGTTTTTCCGTTCATTAATTTTTCCTTAGGCTTTTCGGAAGAAATAAAGGTTAGACTATAAATTTTTTGTAATATGATATATAAATCAATATCAACTAATTCATCAACTGAAGACACTCTAATTTGATCCATTAACGAGAATGGAATAAAATCAGCGAATACTTCCTTGGATAGTCTTTCAATAAATTCTATTAATTCATCATTTATTTCATTTGCTTTATACTCTTCCAGTATATTTTGTAAAGCGTAAAATTGTTCGTACAATTTATAAACCCTATTTAACTCTTGATTTGTAAGGCCATCTCTTAAGTTAGCTACATTTTTAATCCATTCGGTGCTAAAATAAATTCTATTTATTTTAGGTTCAGTTCCATTTAACACACAATTTATATATATTTCTCTTAAATTTGAAATTCCTCGTTGAAGATCATAATAAACAATAAGTGCATTTTCTCTTACTATTTCTTTATCACGAGTTTTTTCCAAGTCTTGTAGTTGTTGAGATACTAATAAGCTACTTTCACTTACTTTCCATACTAACTTACTAAAAAAAGTTGTTGCACATAAAGCGTAAATTGCGACTAAGATTGTAAATATATATGAAAGTGCTGTTACAGAACTAGCAGTTATATTAGGCTTCCCCCGATATTCCCACATTTTGAGAAAGGCTTCAAATAAATCCCCAAAAATAAAGTAAGCAGCAATAAAGGAAGCAATGAGCGGTAATATAATAATACTCAAAATTACTTTTCTGTATTTCTTGAAAAAACTAGTTTCATTTGGCATGGTATTTCCTCCGAAAGATTAATTATGTATTCTATTCTACCAATATATATGATACTCATCATTAAAGTGTAGGATAAATTATATCTAAATATTCTGACCTTTTAAGACTGAAACGAATATTATAAGTTCTATACGGAGTACCACCAGCATTTCGTGAATTTCGTAAACTAAAGTTACAAATGTTTAAATTATTGGAATTGTGTCAATACCAATAGTAAGCAAAGTAGGGAAAAAGGTTGGCGCCGTAAAATATCCTTTGCGTTTTCTTGAAAGCTCGCGAATTATAAGCGCGCTTAGAAAGTAGCATATGAATATGTACATAAATAATCCGGAGTTTGGATGTTATTGCCCAGTATTAGTAGTTGTTAAAAAATAAACTACAACTGGGCTATTCGTGTTTTTATTTTGTGGGAATAGTGTCACCGAGACAGCGATTTTAAGGCGATTATCTTTTCTTTCATGGGTAATCCATCGATAAATTCTTTCTAGACTTCAATAGGGAAACATGAAAAATGAATAAGTTTATATTGTTTGAAGACTATATTAAATAGCTGTTATTTTTTTGTAAAAGGAGGTGCGATAAGATGGAAGATTCTAAGGCAATAAAGAAGGTTTATACTGATGCATCTATCACAATAAAAGCTGGTGATTACGATTCTCTTGTAATTGGACCGATACCGGCAGATGAGGTTAGGAATTTTCTTTTTACTACTTATGAGGTTAAACCTGTAAAGTCTGAAGTTTTTTTAGTGGGTTATGATCTAAAAGGTTCAAATAGTATTGAACTTATTTTTTATAACAAAGGTACTAATGATGCTACTATAAAAGGACACTATGCAATAAGAACATAATATGGATGAATGTTTGTGAAAAGAGTATTTCTTATTATTACATTAAGAAATACTCTTTTTTTGAAACATACAGGTATTTATTAGTTCTATATCGCAATTCGACTTATTTTTTTAGCTTTTTCAACAAATGGTGTATATTTTATGGATTCTAGATCATAGCGTTTAACATCATAATGTTCAGTCTCGAAGCCTTCGGTATTTGAACTTGGGTTATAAATTACTGCTTTATAATACGTTTCGTGATTTAATCCTAGTGAAGTGCAAATTCGTTGCATTAGGTTATTATGTTGGCAGTAAGCATGTTGATCAGCGGATGTGCCAGAGTCAGGGTCTAAATAATTTAGAGAATCAAAGATGTGAAAAATTTTATTGGCATGATCTACATACAAATCAAAATGATTGAATCCTGGTCCGTTATTTGCAACGTTTAACTGATAACAATCAGTATTGATAGACTCATATAAAAAAATAGTTTGTTCATTGGTACTTTGCATAATATGACCTCCTGGAATAATAGTATGTTAAAACCATATCACATATCGAACTTTGATTTTGGGCTTGGCATATCAAATAGGACCATTATAAATTTGTGTTCCAGGTTCGATAAAAAGGTTTTCTTAATTAATTGTAATCAAGAAAACCTTTTCTATTGATTAAAATTTCATTTACCGTATTCGGGATGAGTCCCTAAACCTTCCCAAAAAACTATATAACGATGTAGTGCTTCTATGCTTTTTAAACCAAGGTGTAACTTGATTTCGACAGGTGTCATTCCTTTTTGTAAGGCGTTTAGTATCCAACGATTACGTAACGTTGTAGGGGTAACGTGAATATCTGCACGTTTAATTTCTTTTTGTAGCATCCGTTGGACACTGATTTTTGTTAGAGCTGCAGGAGCGTCTTTTTCATAATTCCATCGAAATGTTTGTGGTCCGAAATCAAAAGCTACAAACAACGGGTCGTCACTTTGTTGTCTTGGTCGTACCGTTTCTGGAATGTCATTTAAATAGTCTAAGACTAATTCTCTATCTTTTTTGGATAGCCTCACGGCACGTTTGAACGCACTTGTTTGTCCTGGGGTAATAATACCTTCACTAAGTTTTAAATCGTGCATGGATAGCGAAATGATGTCCTGAATAGATAAGCCATACTTCAGCATGAAACGGACTAATAGGATATTTCGGTTCAAGATATGTATTCTTCCGGATGCCTGGTATTCTGATAATCCATCTAAACTTTTTATTGTGCGCATTAGTTTACGTATTTCTTTGTCTGAAGCGAAGTTTTTTGATGTAAGGGGTGGCGGGGCAACATCACTTTTTAAATCGCTTGTATTACCATGAAACTGTAGAAAGTTAATTACAACTCCTTTGATCCTTTTTATGTTAGATGTAGACGCTCCACGATCTCTTTTAAGAGCATTTAAGAAGCTAAACAATGTATTTGTATCGAAAGATTGAAAGATTTCTTGAGAAGGGAATGGGTATCTGTTTTTGATCCAGGAGACAAAAATAGATAGATCGTAATGATATCTTTGGAGAGTAGATTCCTTGCGCCCGCGACTCTTGAGTGAAGACAAAAACATGCTGACACTTGTTTCGTAATTCATTTCTATATACCTCTCTTTTCTAAAAATCGTGTACCGCAATTATACGCCAAAAATCTTACATTACGCAATAGGGGTTTCTTGCCTCTTTTATGTTCTTCTTCCTCTTTTCTTATTTTTTTCGTCGCGAAGTATCATCTAAAAGGATGAGCGAATGTGTTTTCTTTACTCATAATCATAGGTCATTTTAGTTCCATTACGTAATTAGTTCTGAAAATTCAATTTATTTTTAATGCGAATGTTTCATGAGTACATCTAACCCTTTATTCGTATTAATATCGAGGTGGATCAGTGATGAAAATATCAATTTTTTAAATAATATCTTCGATATTCCAAACAGAATACACTAAGGAATAAGTTTAGAATGTATTTAAGAATTACTTATGGAATTACTATAGAAATGAATAGAATAGCTATAGGAATAGGCGTAAGAATACTTGTAAATTAGTTCTGTACCTATTCCTATGGTCATTCTATACTAAAATCCTATTATATCAAGGTAGATTCTAATCCTTATAAAGAACAAGATTACTGAAGTTATCCTTGAGATAGTAACTGTATTCGTAGAATACCGTAACTAATCGAAAGGCTATTAGTCTTTTAACTACAGTAAATCCGCGGCGGCCGGCAACCCATTCATTCCATATTCCATCATCTAATCACATTCCAACATCTTTCGTATTTCGGTACGAAACACCATCCAACGTTCCTTTCATAGTATATATATCACATATATTGTACATATATTATCTTCTTATATATTCTCTCTATATAATTACTCTTTACAGCAACCCATATTGTCACAGCAGCTATACTTCCTATAGTTCTCTTATATAGAAAATGCTAGTTGCCCTTAACGGACAACTAGCATTTTCCTCCTAGTGCTGATTATTATTTTTCCGTTTATTTTTTCATGTTTTTCAAAAGAAAATATAAGCTTATTTAAGTCATTCATAATAGCTTTTAAAGGATACTATTTTGATCCACGGCCCCAAATAAACTACCTTTTGATTTTTCTTGTTTTACTTCTGTTTCTATTTTCTGTTCACTTACATTCTTTTTTTCTACAGAAGGTTTTTCAGAAGTTGCGACTTTTTCAACAGAAGATTTTTCAACAGGCATATTAGGAACAGTCATAGCAGCATTACCATGTAATAAAGCTTTCATTTGATTAAATTCTTGATAAAATTCATCTTTCAACAATAAATCTCTATGCATTGCTTGTTGTGCTTCAAAACTTTTTACGTCCAATACACCGTATTGCTTTATAAAAAATTGTGCCAAGGTAATTAGTGATTCGCCTATATTATCTTGCTTTTCATACCAGGCCCAAAAATCAGGATCATTTACCTTTTTTAGTTTCCATCCATATTGTTCTGGTTTTTTTTCCTTCATAATTTAGCACCTACCTAAGCTAACACTTCATTTGCTAGTACATCTAAACCTTCAATGTTCATATCCACCGCATATTCAGCTGGAATCCATAGTAATTCCAATTTGTTTTTCTTACAGAATGATATTAATTCATTTTTTAAATCATCTTCTAATGCAATTGATCCTCCACCATAGATTGCAATTACTTCAGCCTCACTAGCTGTATTATTTCTGTATTTATTACGAATATCACGTAAAATGTTTTCAGCTTGAACAAAGCGAGTTTCATAGAAAAATTCTTGTGATTCTTTATGGAACTTATGCTCTGAATTTAATAGAATTTCGGCGAATTGTTGTCGAGTCAACTCTCCAAATCCTGGTCTACTTTCTTGCAATAAAGCGATTGCTTCTAATAAAGCATGGCCAATCCCTCTACGTTCACCCGTACAAGAATCAGGAATTGGATTCAATCCGTCTGTATAGATATATTCTGTTGTTCCATCACCTACATCAGCATGAAGAATTTTTTTCTTCGAGAATACTTCTACTGTTAATAGATTTTGAATCTGTTCTTCACTATACATTAGTTCATTTTTACAAAATTCCACATATCTACTAAACATTTTATGATCGCCATCGGCAATCGCACGGATCATTCGGTATAATGGCGGTATTCCTTCGCGTGTTACTCTTACTTTTTCAAAGGTAACTGTAACAGTAACCTTCTCTTCAGCAACATCTACAATTGCAATATGTGATTTTTCTACAAATCTTCTTTCTAATTCCCTAGCATGTTCTGGTTTCCATTCACTTGCTGGAATAGCTGTAGTTAAATTCACCTTTACATCCAGTGTTTTTGGTAACTCTCTAGTTTCTCCAAATTCTTTTTGAATCGCCTTTGCAGCAACAATACTAACTAGATGAATAATTGGCAGATCGTCTTCATGTTTTCCGCCTTCTTCAATGTCCATTGTTGTTGTATCCTTAGCGAAATTCATAGCACGTTTACCTACTAAAAATTGACCACTACGCTTAATTGAAGAACTTGTAATATGTACGTTTAAGTCATCTAATAAATTCACAACACACTTCTCAATATCTGTTTCGCTTGGAGTAAGAGGTTTAAATAAACGTTTGTATACACTAGGGATTTTTTGAACCTTATCTTCAATTTTGAACTTCACTTTACTATTTCCAATATCAGCTTTTAAGTTGCATAGTACACTCACAAATATCTCTCCTTTTAATAACTATTTTATTATTTTATGAAAACTTTTTAAATACGGTAACATTACAAAAAGATTACTATTTAATAACTTAATTATATTTTATCATGTTCCAAGAGTCTAAGCAACCATAAAATGATTGTAAAAACACAAAAAGATTACTTTTTGATTACTTTTAGATAACTACAGAATTATCATAAAGTACAAAATGGTTATCGAATAGATAAGGAATGTTGTCGGTGTACGGTTGAATAACTTTTAAATACTCTTTTTTGTAGATGTGGGTTATATTTTGGTTATTCAATAGGTTCTTTTTAGTTATCAAATAGTAATCTGTTTAGGTTTTAATTATGAGGACATACATAACTTCAATACCCTTCCTAATTTCTGAATTCTGTTTTATAAAAAGACCATTCATAATGTGAAATCTTATGTATAGAAAGAGAGGATGCATATATATATTGTTTTAAGCTCGTAGATTGGCTTGTAAGAGGTTTTTTTGTAGTTTTATAGGGAAAATACCATTAGTTTGCTGAAATGCAGAATATGAGGTTTAGCGAATATTAGGGAAGATGTTTAAATCCTTAAGTTTTACCTTCTGTTATTGATATCTTATCTAATAAAAAAAGAAAATCAAAAATGATGATATAAAATCTGTATTTATTACTTCTTGTTTTAAAAATAAAACCAATAAACACAATAAATACATTAGAAAAAAAAAAGATGCAATTAGACCTTTAGTATCAAGGGTTTTTGGTGATTATACTTAGTAAATTACAAAGTAAATTCCTAAGTAATTTTCTAAGTCAACATTCTATATTATCGAATATTCAATAATAAAAGAGAATATTAGGGAAGTAAGTCCAGTTTTGCAGAGTTTAACAGATAAAAAGAATAGCGAAATATAGGGAA
>NZ_JAKUFR010000088.1:0-19270 GCF_022663555.1 Bacillus cereus group sp. BfR-BA-01381 | reverse complement strand
GCGGGTTCGACCCCCGCCCTCGGCACCATATGCGCCCGTAGCTCAATTGGATAGAGCGTTTGACTACGGATCAAGAGGTTAGGGGTTCGACTCCTCTCGGGCGCGCTTTTATTAACGGGAAGTGGCTCAGCTTGGTAGAGCACCTGGTTTGGGACCAGGGGGTCGCAGGTTCAAATCCTGTCTTCCCGATATTCCCAAAAAACATGGGGCCTTAGCTCAGCTGGGAGAGCGCCTGCCTTGCACGCAGGAGGTCAGCGGTTCGATCCCGCTAGGCTCCACTTATCTTAATATCATTTATGGCGGTGTAGCTCAGCTGGCTAGAGCGTACGGTTCATACCCGTGAGGTCGGGGGTTCGATCCCCTCCGCCGCTACCATAAAGGACCTTTAGCTCAGCTGGTTAGAGCAGACGGCTCATAACCGTCCGGTCGTAGGTTCGAGTCCTACAAGGTCCACCATTAGACGTTTCTATCTCGGAGGTATACCCAAGTTCGGCTGAAGGGATCGGTCTTGAAAACCGACAGGCGGCGAGAGTCGCGCGGGGGTTCGAATCCCTCTACCTCCTCCATTTTTTCTAAATTAAATATTTTATCATCGCGGGGTGGAGCAGCACGGTAGCTCGTCGGGCTCATAACCCGAAGGTCGCAGGTTCAAATCCTGTCCCCGCAACCAAATGGTCCCGTGGTGTAGTGGTTAACATGCCTGCCTGTCACGCAGGAGATCGCCGGTTCGACCCCGGTCGGGACCGCCATTTTTACATAAAGGCTCGGTAGCTCAGTCGGTAGAGCAGAGGACTGAAAATCCTCGTGTCGGCGGTTCGATTCCGTCCCGAGCCACCATTTTGAAATCACATGCCGACTTAGCTCAATTGGTAGAGCAACTGACTTGTAATCAGTAGGTTGGGGGTTCAAGTCCTCTAGTCGGCACCACTTTCAAAATGAGCCATTAGCTCAGTTGGTAGAGCATCTGACTTTTAATCAGAGGGTCGAAGGTTCGAGTCCTTCATGGCTCACCATTTACAATTTAATGCGGGTGTAGTTTAGTGGTAAAACAAGAGCCTTCCAAGCTCTGGTCGAGAGTTCGATTCTCTTCACCCGCTTTTCAATTATGGGCCTATAGCTCAGCTGGTTAGAGCGCACGCCTGATAAGCGTGAGGTCGATGGTTCGAGTCCATTTAGGCCCACCATAATTGTTCCGCAGTAGCTCAGTGGTAGAGCTATCGGCTGTTAACCGATCGGTCGTAGGTTCGAGTCCTACCTGCGGAGCCATATTTATAGAGAAGTACCCAAGTGGCTCAAGGGGCTCCCCTGCTAAGGGAGTAGATCGCGAACGCGGTGCGAGGGTTCGAATCCCTTCTTCTCTGCCAGTAATTGGCCCGTTGGTCAAGTGGTTAAGACACCGCCCTTTCACGGCGGTAACACGGGTTCGAATCCCGTACGGGTCATACTAAAAGAGATAGCATAATCTGCTATCTCTTTTTTGTTGTGTAAAAGTGGACTTTGGATAGTCTGCTTTTTTATGAATTAAAAGAAAGATGAAGTATTCGCTGTTACAGTTGGGAATACAGAGAGCTGTAAGTATAGTCATGTTGTTTACCTTGACCTGTATGAGTATGAAGGAATGTTCACTTAACAAATCATACTCAAATTGAATTTTTATCTCGGCCGTATGCTAAAGCCTCCTGCACTTGGATAAACGGGTAAATATCATAGCTGGGAAGATCCTAAGGAATTAGTTGTAGAGTTATTAGATACCGTTGAATAATAAAAATTGAAATATGGGTTGTTCAAACAAAGGATGCTGTATTAGGCGCTACGGTGGAAAATAAATAATATATAGAAGAAACTGTCTCTCAGTAGGTGATCTACTGGAGGCAGTTTTTTTATGCTGTCATTATTGTCGAGTTTTGTCGGTAAGTCGATATTCTTTGTCGAATCGCCGATATAATTTGATTTACGGTCGATATATTATAAAAATCGTTGATATATGTAAATAATCGTCGATATAATTTCACTTACCGACAAAAACATAAGAAAATCCCTTTCACAATCTAAAGAAAACGCCTCCATTGAAATGGATTCCACACCTATCCCAATAACTTTACACTCTATGTGAAAAAGTTCACAAATAGGTCATAATTTGTGAAGTAATTCACAATAATACGTGCTACAATATGAGTGTAAAGAAGTTAAACAACATTAAATTAGTATTTTAATTAATTACTTAAACAATCATAAAAAAATATATGTGAACAATAGAGAGGGGAAATTACCATGAAAAAAGGTATCAATCGTGTAGTATTAGTAGGAACAGGAGCTGTAGGTTGTAGTTACGCTTACTCAATGATCAACCAAGGTGTAGCTGAAGAATTCGTATTAGTAGATGTTAATGAAGCAAAAGCAGAAGGGGAAGCAATGGACTTAAGCCATGCGGTACCATTCTCTCCATCACCAACAAAAGTTTGGAGCGGTAGCTATGCAGATTGTAAAGATGCAGATTTAGTAGTTATCACTGCTGGATTACCACAAAAGCCAGGTGAAACTCGTTTAGACTTAGTTGAAAAAAATACAAAGATCTTTAAACAAATCGTTCGCGGTATTATGGATAGCGGATTCGATGGAATCTTCTTAATCGCAACTAACCCAGTTGATATTTTAACTTACGTAACTTGGAAAGAATCTGGTCTACCAAAAGAGCGCGTAATTGGTTCTGGTACTACTTTAGACTCTGCTCGTTTCCGTTACATGTTAGGTGACTACTTAGATGTAGATCCACGTAACGTTCATGCTTACATCGTTGGTGAACACGGTGACACTGAACTTCCAGTATGGAGTCACGCTACTATCGGTGTACAAAAACTAGAAACAATCTTAGCTAACAACGAACAGTACAAACAAGAAGACTTAGATAAAATCTTCGAAAACGTACGTGATGCAGCTTACCATATCATCGAGCGTAAGGGTGCAACTTACTACGGAATCGGTATGTCACTACTTCGTGTAACTAAAGCAATCTTAAACAACGAGAACAGCGTATTAACTGTATCTGCATACCTTGAAGGTCAATACGGTGAAAAAGATGCTTACGTAGGTGTTCCAGCTGTAATTAACCGTGAAGGTGTACGTGAAATCGTAGAGCTTGAGTTAAATGAGGATGAAAAAGCGAAATTCGCTCATTCTGTAAAAGTATTAAAAGAAACAATGGCACCAGTACTATAATAATTGCTAAATAATCCAGAAGTGGGGAACTACTTCTTACTTCTGGATTTATATATAATTTAATATAAATTCCTTTTCCGGTTTCCCTTGTATATCCCCAATATACCCCTTTTGCTGGATCAGGGTCGTTTATAGAAAAGAGCACTCTACTTTGCGTAGAGTGCTCTTTATTATTATCATTTTTTAGGCGTCAATCCTAATTTTTTAAAAATATCTGCCAGTGTACCGCTTTTTGATTTTTCTACAGGTGTTTGTGATTTGGATGCATCTGGACCTTTTTTCAAGAAGTTCTTTTCAACGAAGCGAATATCTTTTTCGTCGACAATACCATCTTTGTTAAGGTCGCCGTCGTTCACAGATAGTCCTTTTTTACCATAGTTGCTAGCGATAATTTCAGCATCTTTTATATCAATTACTTTATCGCCATTTACATCACCTGCAAGGTTTTCATCAAGGCGTGCATAATAATATTGGCCAAGTAGCTTACCGTCTTTTTCAGTACCAAGTTTCGTTGTTAGTCGGCTTGTTAAATGCCCTGGTACTTCTACATATAAGTTATAGTCGCGTTTATTAGCAGGAAGTCCATTTAGTTTGAAGGATCCGTATTTATCAAGTGAGCCTTCAAACTTATGACGGTAAGAATCTGTTGCATATACTTTTACGCCAAGCTTTGTATAATCGAATTTTTCATCTAAATATCCGCGTTCATTTAAGAAAGCACCAGGTTTAATACTTCCTTCGACTAGTGAGTTTAAAGACATAACTGAGAATGTTTGATCTTGAAGGACACGCATTCTATTTGGCTCTGTTTCCCCTTGTTTCCAGTATGCAAACACTGCTGATTCTAATTGAGCATTTGCTTCATAAAACTCATCATTTTCTACTTTGAACGTTACATCAATGAACGGGAAATCACCATCTAATCCACCGAAGTTTTTGTCATTGATAGCTCCGCCAACTGTGACAGAACCTTCTTCTAGTTTCGGTTCATTTACTTTTGCGGTCACCCCTTTTTCAGAAAGGAGTTTTTCAAAAGCAGGATTAAATTTCGCATTTGCAAACTTGAAGTTCTTCTCTAGGAATTTTACGTTAAATTCCCCAGCAACAAATTGTTTCACATGTTTGGCGTTTAGCGTCACAGTGAATTCATCACCTTTATATACTTCTTTTTTATCATAACTAGTTTTCGCATATTGAGCTCCTTGCGGGATAAACCAATAGTTATTTACACCGCTTGGATAGTCAGCTCCTGCAGTTGCATAATCGAAAATATATACGCCTGTGTTCATGGGACCTTCAGTTTTAAAGGATTCAGGAGTAATGCCAACTTTAAAGTCACCATTTGCATTAATAGGTAAAAACTTATGCAAGTATGGAGAATAATCATAGTACATCACTCCGTTTGCTTCTTGCGTAATGTTTAATCCTTTTCCTTTTAAGTAGTCAACGTTCGAATCATACACATTTCCTTTAATCCATAACGCTTTTTTACCATCTTCTACTGTATAATTTTCTTCATTTAATTCATAAATACCAGGCTGTAATCCAGTTAATTTCACTTCTGGCGGTGTATTATCAATTACGACATAATCACCTTTCACACGTGCTTTACCGGCTTTATCGTAGCCAACAAACTCAATTGTGTAATCACCTTCTGGTAAGTCGATTTTCTCATCACCAATTGGTTTTGCAGGATCATTTGTAAAAGAATACACTTTGCCGTTAAAGAATGAATCTAAGTAGTAATACACATCAGTTTTTAATCCACTAGTATTTAATGTACCAAGGAAACCGAGAGCTTTATTTGTTTTGGAATCTTTCACGATAAGATCTAACGTTTCAAGTTCGCTATTTAATTGGAACGCCCCGTGCAAATACGATTCACGGTATGGATTGAATTTAGATGTATCAGTTGAAATTGCTTTTCTTGATAATATTGCATTTTCAATACCAGGCTCTGATACACGAATAGAGAACGGAATTTGGTACGTTTCTTCTTTATTTTTCGTATTTGTAATATGAATATATCCTTCATATCGGCCTTGTTTTACACCAGCCGGAACATTAATTTTTGCTTCAATTTCATCTGATTTACCAGCATCAAGAGTAAAAGTTTCTGGAACAGAAACTTTTACACCGTTTGCGGTAGCATCGTTAATAGAAGAAGATGCTGGTGTATAAGAAATTTCTGTTTTAAATTCTTTTTTCTCTTGTTTATTATGATTTTGTACTTTTATATTTCGTTTTTGTTCAAGAGCTTCACCGTCTTTTTGATAGAACTTCCCGAATGCAATGGATCCAGTTTCTTCAGGGACTTCAATTACTTCATCATTTACAACTGTTTTTGTTGTATCTAGCACTTTAAAACTAGTTTCCGTATGAACGGCGTTGTACGCATCTACTCGTCCAGCTCCAACTTCATATACGGAATACTTTTCTTTTAAATCATCAGCTGTGTTCATAAGAGACGCCTTTACATCGAATGGAGAGTATTCTGGGTGTTCTTGTAAAATAAGAGCAGCAACGCCCGCGATATGAGGAGAAGCCATAGATGTTCCTTGCATACGCTCGTAGGAAACGTCATAGTTTTCGCCCTCTTGTGGGTCGTTAATATATTCAGGTACTGTTGAAAGTACAGCAACACCAGGCGCTGTAATATCTGGTTTAATATCATCATTTGATGTAACAGGACCGCGTGAGCTAAAGTCTGCAAGATGATCGCCTTCTGTTTGAATATAACTAAGTTCGTCAAAGGTAAAGGATGTATTACCTTGTTCGATTTGAGTTTTTAGTTTTACACCGTCTTCTTTCGTTAGGCGGAATGCGGGAATGTATTTTGTACTTTCGCCAACGTAGAAAGGAATTTCTCCGTCCACATTGTTATAAATAATAACGGCTTTTGCACCAGCTTGTTTTGCATTCGCAATTTTTTCATCAAATGACAGTGTACCACGTGCAACGAGAGCGATTTTTCCTTTTACATCTTTTTTACTAAACTCGTCAGGCGTACCAATTCCTACAGATTCAATAGGTAAAGTTTGTCCCTTGAAATCTTCTATTTTATCAGTAAAGTTTTTGCCGAATAAAATTAGGTTAGGAAATTGTAATTGCCCAGCATGACCTGATAGTTTCGGTAAGGAAATAGAGCTATCACTTGCGCCGACCGTAATCGCAAATGGAGAAGCACCTGGTGATCCGAGTGTCGCTGGATTTGGACCAGAGTTTCCAGCAGCAACGACTGTAACAACACCGGAAAGCATCGCGTTATTGACAGCGATAGACGTAGGATCAAGCGGATTGTTGCTATCGTCACCTAACGATAAGTTAATAACATTCATGCCGTCAGAAATAGATTTATCGATTGCAGCGATAATACCAGAACTATCTCCACTTCCGTATGGACCGAGTACACGATAGTTATACAGTTCAATGTCAGGTGCAACACCTTTTACTGCGGAATCTGATGTGTTTTTCTTTTGCGCAGAAACGATACCTGCTACGTGAGTACCATGCGCAGTGTAGAAGGAAGAGCCACGATCATCAAATTCAGGAGCACCAGATTGTTGCCACTCTGTATAAGTTGTTTCCATCGGATCTGCATCGTTACTAATAAAGTCCCAACCTTTTACGGAGTTTGGATCTATCTTGCTAGAGTCTTCGCCAGGTTTTGCGCGATAGCCCTTATATACGTCTTTTAAGTCAGGATGATTGTAATCAATACCTGTATCTAATACACCAACTTTAATTCCTTTTCCGGTAATGCCTTCGCTATGTAACTTATCGACCCCAATTTGCGGAATACTATCTGTTAGTTTTTGAGGTGCTTTCTGCTCTGCTTGTTTTGGTAAATTTAATTTCACTTCGTAATCTTTCCAAATACGTTTTACAACGCCAATCCGTAACAATTCTTCCACTGTATTTGCAGGTAATGTCAGCGCAACCCCATTTATCGCATGTTTATAAGAACGTTTAATTTGTACTGACTGGAAATTCCCTGACTTTACTGATGGGCTGAACTGATAAAGACGTTTTAGTCCTTTTTGAAATTCCTCATGTTCTTGATCAATACGTGCCTTTATATTTTCAGGAGCAGCTTGTAACCCTTTTTCTTTTTGTTTTAATTCATTAATCTTTACTGGAGCCGTTTGAAATTCTACAATGATATTTACTGGTTCGGAACTACTTGTATTAATATCTGGCGAGATAGTAAAACCAGGGTTGGCATCTAACGTTTGTAATGCCTGACGCTGTTCTTTAGAAAGTTTTGATAGTAAAGACTGGGCGTTTGAAGAGTCAATTTGGTTAATAGGATTTTCAGCAAGTACATTGAACGGAAGGGCAGTTGAAAACAGAACGCCAGCCGTTACAATTCCGGTAACAAATCGATTTTTCTTTTTCATGTATAAGCCTCCGATAATTTATATTTTAAAAATTATTTTTCCGACTTTAATGGGCAGTAAGACCCCCACCTTAAAATGCAGCGAAAGCAAAGAAGTTAGGTGGGGGATCAACTGCCCATAAAAGTCCGATTGGTTCAACTAATAATCAGTGGGGGATGAAGAAAACCCCCACTGATTAAAGTTTCACTTTATCTGTGCCCGGTGTTTGCTCTGCATGGAATGTCCAGTTTAGCTGTAAGGAATCACCCTGGAATTTATTTTGATCTTGTTCGTTGTCTTCAAAGGAGAAGAGCACGTGTAAATAATCTGTTTCACCAGATTTAATACCGTCTATTAAGTTATGACGTTCTAAAGAAGTAGCCACATCCTCAGGTTTCATAGTCTTTAATTGTGATAGTTTTGTTTCCCACAAAATTTCATGATCATCGTTTGGATTAGATGGTTTTCCATCATTCACTAAAAATTTGACGATGATATGATCGCCTAAATCTTCACCATCATTATTTTTCTGTGCATCTGTAACTTCATAGGATGTTTCAAGTGCTACTTTTGCAATATCCAATGACCCTTTATTTTCAAGCGTGAAATTTTTTTCAATAAAGTCACCTGGCTTTAAATCTTTCACATCAACGATTACACTTGGATTAATAGAAAGGTCTAGTGTTCCAGCTTGAAATGAGTTACTAGATGTTTCAGAATCACTGAAGTAGGCGAATACACCGCCGAATGTAAGGGATAAGCCGAGCGTTGCTGTGACAACTCCCATTCCAACCTTTTGTTTTAATGACATAAGAAAGCCCCCTAATTAAATTTTTATAGCGACTGTTCGTAACAAGGATAAATAAGTAAACATAGTAGTCCACTATGAATTATAGTTACGAAAAGTCGCTGTTCTTTATTGAGAACAAGTATATGCTTATCAATTTTCCATTTCAATAAAATTGTGACGAAAAATGTTGAGAAACATTTTTTTATGACAGATTATTTTGTTACGATTTTAAGTGATACATAACGTGTAAAATAGAGTGAATCTAATAAAATAAAGGTTGAGAAAAAAATATTATATTGAAAGATTAGTATGAAATGAAGCGTTTTCAATGAATATTCGTCAAAATTCGATATTTTATATAGAAATGTGAAAAAAGACCAACATTTTTAAGAAAAAAACGTATATTTTTTATAAATTAACAAGGATATTTCAGTTTTTCGAAGAAATGATAAATTATAAAAAATTCTGTCATCTTAGTGAGGTGAGCATATTGAACGTAATAAATTGTGAAGAAGTGAAACGAGATGAGTTTCATACAGAAAAGTACTATGAAAGTTATAACATCTTTGGCGCACATATTGTGACGGAAGATGAGATGCGAGGTGTACGATTTACAGTATGGGCTCCTCATGCGAAAGCAATGAGTGTTGTTGGAGATTTTAATGAATGGGATTATGAGCAACATAAGATGCTACAAGTGACAGAAGAGGGAATTTGGTCCCTATTTATACCGCATATTGAAGAAAAAGAAATATATAAATATGCGATTGAAACGATGGCTGGTGATGTCATTTTTAAGGCGGATCCGTATGCTGTGTATGCAGAAGTAAGACCGAATACGGCATCTGTAGTTTTTGATATAAAGGGATACGAATGGAATGATAAAAACTGGAGTCGTAAGAAAAAGAAAAAATCGGTTTATAAAGAAGCGATGACAGTTTATGAATTGCATTTCGGTTCTTGGAAAAAGAAAGAAGATGGAACGCTGTATTCTTACAGGGAAATGGCAGAAGAACTCATTCCTTATGTGGTGGAACATCAATTTACACATATTGAAATTATGCCGCTTGTTGAGCATCCGTATGATCGTTCTTGGGGATATCAAGGAACGGGATATTATGCCGCAACGAGTAGATTCGGCACGCCACATGATTTGATGCATTTTGTCGATGAATGTCATAAATATGGAATCGGTGTCATTTTAGATTGGGTGCCGGGGCATTTTTGTAAAGATGCTCACGGTTTATATTTGTTTGATGGGACACCGACTTATGAATATAAAGATAAAGATGTGCAAGAAAATCCAGTATGGGGAACTGTTAACTTTGATTTAGGAAAGAGGGAAGTACGTAATTTCTTAATTTCAAATGCGTTATTTTGGATGAGATATTTTCATATTGATGGTTTCAGGGTGGATGCAGTTGCGAACATGCTGTACTGGAATAAAGAAGGACAAGAGCAAAGTAATGAGCACGCTGTTTCATTTTTACGGGAGTTAAATGAAGCGGTATTTGCAGAGGATGAAGATTTTCTTATGACAGCAGAGGATTCAACAGCTTGGCCACTTGTAACAGCTCCAACGTATGAAGGTGGGCTTGGATTCAATTACAAATGGAATATGGGCTGGATGAATGACGTGCTGAAGTATATGGAGTGTGCGCCAGAGTACAGAAAATATATTCATGAGAAAATGACGTTCTCTTTACTATATGCTTACTCTGAAAATTTCATATTACCGCTTTCTCATGATGAAGTCGTTCATGGGAAAAAGTCATTATTAAATAAAATGCCAGGAGACTACTGGGATAAGTTTGCTCAACTTCGTTTATTATATGGATATTTCTTTACTCACCCAGGAAAGAAATTACTTTTCATGGGTGGAGAATTCGGGCAGTTTGATGAGTGGAAAGACCTTGAAGATTTAGATTGGAATTTACATGATTTTGAAATGCATCGTTATATGCATGATTACTTTAAAGAGCTCATAGCATTGTATAAGCGCTCCAAACCACTTTGGCAGCTTGATCATTCGCCTGAAGGATTTCAGTGGATTGATGCTAATAATAATGAGCAAAGTATTTTCTCTTTTATCCGCCAAGGGGATAAACAAGAAGATGCGTTAGTTGTCGTATGTAATTTTACGAAAACTACATATGAAAACTATAAAGTAGGTGTACCAGATTTCGAGTATTATAACGAGGTTTTAAACAGTGATGCTGAGCAATATGGCGGATCAGGGCAAGTAAATAAGAAACGTCTGAAGGCGATTCAAGAACCGTTTCATAATCAAGCAGCACATGTAGAAATTACAATTCCACCATTTGGCGTATCCATATTACGACCAGTGAAGACGAGAAAGGGGAGCAAAAAACAAGATGGCTCAAAAACAAAAGTGCGTAGCAATGTTACTAGCAGGGGGAAAAGGTAGTCGATTAAGTGCATTAACAAAAAATTTAGCCAAGCCAGCTGTTCCATTTGGTGGTAAATATCGCATTATTGATTTTACGCTAAGTAACTGCGCAAATTCTGGTATTGAAACGGTTGGGATTTTAACGCAATATCAACCACTCGAACTTCATAATTATATTGGAATCGGCAATGCGTGGGATTTAGACCGAGTAAGCGGTGGAGTCACAGTATTACCTCCTTATGCGGAGTCTTCAGGTGTGAAGTGGTACACAGGTACGGCAAGTGCCATTTATCAAAACTTAAACTATTTAAGTCAATATGAACCAGAGTATGTTCTCATTTTATCAGGCGACCATATTTATAAAATGGATTACAGTAAAATGCTAGATTACCATATTGAGAAAGAAGCGGACGTTTCCATTTCTGTTATTGAAGTGCCTTGGGATGAGGCGAGTCGTTTCGGTATTATGAATACGAACGAAGAGATGGAGATTGTTGAATTTGAAGAGAAGCCGCAATTTCCAAGAAGTAATCTTGCATCAATGGGAATTTACATTTTTAACTGGGCAATTTTGAAAGAGTATTTAGAAATGGATGCAAGAAACCCTGAATCTAGTAATGATTTCGGAAAAGATGTACTTCCGCTTTTATTAGATGAAGGGAAGAAGTTAATGGCGTATCCGTTTGAAGGGTATTGGAAAGATGTTGGAACGGTGAAGAGCTTATGGGAAGCGAATATGGATTTACTTCGCGATGAAACATCACTGAATTTAAATGATCGTAATTGGCGTATTTATTCTGTTAATCCAAACGAACCACCTCAATATATCGCTGAAAAGGCAAAAGTAGAAGAATCACTTATTAACGAAGGATGCGTCATTGAAGGGGACGTGAAGCATTCTGTACTATTCCAAGGAGTGACGGTGGAAGAAGGTAGTATGGTTATTGATTCTGTCGTTATGCCTGGAGCGAAGATTGGTAAAAATGTTGTGATTGAAAGAGCGATCGTTGGATCGGAAATGATTATTGAGGATGGAACAATTATTCGTCCGGAAAAAAATGTTGACGATGTAGTACTCATTGCTGAAGGGAAATAGAAAAGGGGGATGAAATGAATGGGAGAAAAAATGTTAGGAATTATTAATGCAACGGGAAGTTTTCCTTCCTTAAAGAAAGTAACAGGGCATCGTTCACTAGCGGCGTTACCGTTTGGGGGCCGTTATCGACTCATTGATTTCATGCTTTCAAATATGGTGAATTCTAATATTCATAGCGTAGCGGTTTTTACAAGTCATAAAAACCGCTCGTTAATGGATCATGTTGGTTCAGGAAAACAGTGGGATTTAGATAGAAAAAGAGACGGACTGTTTTTATTCCCGCCAAATTGCCAATGTGATCAAGATGAATTTGGATCTTTTGCGCATTTTAGAAGACATATTGATTATTTTCTAAGAGCTAGAGAAGAATACGTCGTTATTACGAATAGCCATCTCGTAACAGCATTGAATTTTCAAGCGGTGTTAGAGCGACATATACATACGGCAGCTGATATTACGGAAGTTTGCCATGAAGGGGTTTCGCTTCAAACATACGTATTAAAGAAACAATTACTGTTAGATTTATTCGATTCATATAAAGATGTGGAGCAATATAGCTTATTCGATGTAGTGAGAGAAAAGCGCGGAAAATCACTACATATTGCTACGTATGAGCATACAGGATATGTAGCTATTATTGATTCAATTGAAAGCTACTATAAACATAGCTTAGAAATTTTGAAACCTGCTATTTGGAAGCAACTATTTAAGAAAGAAGCACCAATCTTTACGAAAGTAAAAGATGAGCCACCAACTCGTTATGTAAAGGGTGCAGTCGTGAAAAATACAATGATTGCAAATGGTAGTATTATCGAAGGTGAAGTAGAAAATAGTGTTGTCTCCCGTTCTGTTAAAATTGGGAAAGGTTCAATTGTTCGTAATAGCATTATTATGCAAAAGAGCCAAATTGGAGATAACTGTATAATAGACGGTGTTATTATTGATAAAGACGTGAAAATTGGTGACGGTGTTGTACTAAAAGGAAACGCCGATGAGCCATACGTTGTAGAAAAAGGAAGCGTACAAAACAGTACGATTAATAGTTATTCTTAAGGAATCAGTGGGGGTTTTTCCTCCACTGATTAAAGTTTTAATTTAAATGAAAACTCGAAGGGAGGAAGCTGCAAGGGAAGTAGTATAAGCTTTTCGTGCAGTGGGACAACAAGTGAATATTTTATTTGCAGTATCAGAATGTGTACCATTTGTTAAATCGGGAGGATTAGCTGATGTAGCAGGTGCGCTCCCAAAAGAGCTAAAAAAATTAGGTGTGGAAGTTCGCATTATACTCCCAAATTATAGTCTTATTCCGCAAAAATTAAGGGATGGATGTACGCTACATAAAGTAATTAACGTCCCGCTTGGGTGGAGAAATCAATATTGCGGAATTTTAAAAGGTGAGCAAGACGGGATTACGTATTACTTAATAGATAATGAATATTATTTTAAGAGGGATTCTCTGTATGGTCATTATGATGACGGAGAGCGTTTTTCTTATTTTTCGAAAGCAGTTTTAGAGTGTATCCCGCATCTTGATTTCGAAGTGGATGTTCTTCATAGCCACGATTGGCATACAGCTATGGTAAATTTCTTACTACGTGAAAAGTATCAAGATAAACCATTATATGAGCATATTAAAACGGTATATACAATTCATAACTTACAGTTCCAAGGTGTATTTCCTCCTGAAGTGATGTACGACTTGCTAGAACTTGGTGATGAATATTTTCATAGTGAGCAGTTAGAATTTTATGGGAATGTGAACTTTATGAAGGGTGGCATTATCGCTTCTGATCAAATTACAGCGGTTAGCCCGACATACAAAGAGGAAATCCAATATGAGTTTTTCGGTGAGAAGTTAGATGGATTACTGCGAAAATATAAAGGTAAGCTTAGCGGCATTGTAAATGGAATTGATACGAGCGTGTACAATCCAGAAACGGATTCGTATATTACTGCTCAGTACGATGCAGATTCATTATATGAAAAGAGTGAAAATAAACGCGCGTTGCAGCGTTATTTTGGTTTGCCAGAAAAAGAAGATACACCAATTATTTCTATGGTAACGAGATTAACGAAGCAAAAAGGTCTTGATTTAGTACGTACTGTATTCCGAGAAATAATGGAAGAAGATGTACAATGTATTATTTTAGGATCAGGTGATTCGGAATATGAGAAATTCTTTGAGTGGATGGCATATGAGTATCCTGAGAAGGTAAAAGTGTATATTGGCTTTAATGAAGAATTAGCCCACCAAGTATATGCGGGAAGTGATTTATTCTTAATGCCATCACTATTTGAACCATGTGGACTTGGACAACTTATCGCATTAGCGTACGGTACGATTCCAATTGTAAGGGAAACAGGCGGATTAAATGATACGGTACAATCTTATGACGAAGAGACTGGAGAAGGAAATGGTTTCAGTTTCACGAACTTTAATGCACATGACATGTTGCACACGGTTCGTCGTGCAATTGAATTTTATCAGGATAAACCGGTGTGGGAGCAGCTTGTAAAACAAGCAATGACTGAAGATTATAGCTGGGAAAAATCAGCTCTGGCTTATAAGAAATTGTATAAAAGTCTCATGGAATAACATGTAGGTGGTGAAGAAATGTTTACTCATGTTGAAAGTTTCAAATCAGCTTTTCTAGAAAAGTTAGAGACGATGTATGGTAAAAGTTTCAAAGACTCTACAACTCGTGATCAATACAATACGCTTGGGTACATGGTGCGTGAGTATATGAATAGTCAATGGATTGCAACGAATGAAAGTTATCGGTCTGGAGAGCGAAAGCAAATGTATTACTTATCCATTGAGTTTTTACTTGGGCGTTTGCTTGGAAGTAACATATTAAATTTAGGCATCAAGGATGTATGTGAGCAAGGGCTTTCTGAGCTTGGAATTTCGTTGCAACAATTAGAAGAGGTGGAAGCAGATGCAGGTCTTGGAAATGGTGGACTTGGACGGTTAGCAGCCTGTTTCCTTGATTCACTTGCATCTTTAAACTTACCAGGTCATGGGTGCGGAATTCGTTACAAACACGGCTTATTTGATCAAAAAATTGTTGATGGTTATCAAGTTGAATTTCCAGAACAATGGCTTCTTCATGAAAATGTATGGGAAGTAAGAAGGCATGATCAAGCTGTAGAAGTAAGTTATTTCGGCAATGTTGAACCGCTCTACATTGATGGGCGTTTAGAATTCAGGCATACAAATGCAGAAGTAATTATGGCAGTACCATATGACGTTCCAGTAGTAGGTTATGAGACGAGTACTGTAAATACACTTAGACTTTGGAATGCGGAACCAGTTCCTTTCCCGCAAAATTGCAAAGATATTTTGAAATATAAGCGTGAAACAGAAGCGGTATCGGAGTTTTTATATCCAGATGATACGCATGATGAGGGGAAAATACTTCGTTTAAAACAACAGTATTTCCTCGTATCAGCAAGCTTGCAAAATATCGTTCGTATGCATAGAGAAAGATATGGTGACCTTCGTCAATTACATGAGAAAATTGCGATTCATATTAATGATACACATCCAGTTTTGGCGATTCCAGAACTGATGCGTATTTTATTAGATGAAGAAAAACTAGCATGGGAAGAAGCTTGGCACATAACAACGCAAACGATTTCTTATACGAATCATACGACGTTATCAGAAGCGCTTGAAAAGTGGCCAATTCACATTTTTAAACCGTTATTACCGAGAATTTATATGATTATTGAAGAGATTAATGAACGTTTCTGTCATGAGCTTTGGGAACGTTATCCATATGAATGGCATCGCATTGAAGAGATGGCAATTATTGCGCATGATCTTGTGAAAATGGCACATTTAGCAATTGTCGGTAGCCATAGCGTAAACGGTGTAGCAAAAATTCATACAGAAATTTTAAAGCAGCGTGAAATGCGATTGTTTTATGAGTTTTATCCAGATAAGTTTAATAATAAAACGAATGGAATCGCTCATAGACGCTGGTTAATGAAGGCGAATCCACAGCTGACGAACCTTATTTCAGAGGCGATTGGAACAGAGTGGAAGAAAGAACCAATTAAGCTTCAAGAGCTACAATTAGTTCAATACGATGCGAGTTTCCAAGAGAAATTTGCAGAGGTAAAACAAGGGCGTAAAGAAATTTTAGCGGAGCGTATTCATAATACAATGGGGATTACAATTGATCCTAATTCTATTTTTGATGTGCAAGTAAAAAGACTGCATGCTTACAAGCGACAATTATTAAATGTTCTTCATATTTTATATTTGTATAACCGTTTGAAAGAGGATGCTAGTTTTACATTTTATCCGCGTACTTTTATCTTTGGAGCGAAAGCATCACCTGGCTATTACTATGCGAAAAAAATTATTAAATTAATAAATGAACTTGCAAGAAAAGTGAATAACGATCCGTACGTAAGCCAATATATGAAAGTTATCTTTCTAGAAAACTATCGAGTGTCTGTAGCGGAAGATATATTCCCAGCGGCCGATGTAAGTGAACAAATTTCGACAGCGAGTAAAGAAGCATCCGGAACAGGCAATATGAAATTTATGATGAATGGTGCGATTACGCTCGGCACGTTAGACGGAGCGAATATTGAAATAAAAGATAGAGTCGGTGATGATAACTGTTTCATTTTCGGTTTAACGGCCGAAGAGGTTCTTCATTACTATCAAAATGGTGGATATCGTGCAAGTGATTATTATCACCACAATGGGCATATTAAAAAGGTAGTAGACCAGTTAACGAATGGTTTCTTTGCACAGTCTGGAGCTGAATTTGAAGCAATTTACGATTCTCTCGTTATTCAAAATGATGAATATTTCGTTCTACGAGATTTTGGCCCATATGCGGAAAAGCAAGAAGCTGTTGGTAGAGCTTATGAGAACCGAACGAAGTGGTTGGAAATGTCGATTTTAAATATTGCACAATCTGGTCATTTTGCGAGCGATCGAACGATTTTACAGTATAGTAATGAGATTTGGGGTATTGGTAATACAGTTACACAAATTTAAAGAGATTGCTACGTCGGAAAAGATTATATGAAATTTATATCGGCGATTTTCAAATTATATCGACCGATACTTAAAATATATCAGCGATTTTTAAGATATATCGATTTACCGACAAAAATTGACACTAATAAATAAACCGAGCTTAAACTCATTAAGCTCGGTTTTCTTTTTTGCTTAAGAAAGAAATGGGATCGCAGTATATATGATACCTGTTCCATCATATTCTCCTGTCGCAAAGTATGAAAATGTAAAGAAACCTGTAAACGTAAAAATTACAATGAGAAAAAGTGCAAAGATAAATTTTAGCATGTAAGGTCCCCTCATCCAAAAGTAACTTCATATATTATTATAGTATAAGGATATTTAATTTCCAATTGTTTACTGGTTAAAAATGAGAAGTCAGACATGTTTTGTATGTTGTCATGGCATGATTATTTGCAATCGATTTTGTGTTTTTTGTAAAAGTCATGTTGTGATGAACGTGTGCATATTCCCAGTCTTGGTCATTAAAATTTATGTTTCGAGGAGGAAGAAGTGGAACGACATCAAATAAGTTGACGAAACGAAAGCTACTAGCTACTTGTAGTTTATAATAATTACGAAATGCAATATCTCCCACTTTTGGGGAGGCAAATGTATACAGACCGTACTGTGCGAAGGCAGTGTTTATACGCGCATCGAGTATATGTAGTGTAGCGAGCGCGCCGCCTAAACTATGACCTGTTGCAAGAAGTTTCTTATGGGCTGGTAATGATACGAGCATATCCATAATAGAATCTCGGCAAGACTCATAAATGGAAAGAAAGCCGTTATGGACATTTCCACTATTTAAAGCATATGGGTATGGTTTTTGGTTAACGAGTGAATCGATAATCCAGTCTGTATCTGTTTGTGTTCCGCGAAAAGCTACAATAATGGTATCCTCAGATTCTAGTATGAATCCGAACCATTCTGTCGTTTGAATGGTTTTTCCTTGAAAGCCTTGTACATATTGAAAACCATCTGGTATTTCAAAAATCCCATTTTGTTTATATTGTTCATACGTTAACTCACAACAAGAAGCTAACAGTATGGCGGTATCTTTATCAAAGGATAAAGGAGTACGCATTAAGGAAGCCTCCTTAAGAAAAGGTATAGTTCAATATATGCAGTGAGGGACTTGATTCATTCTTTTAGAAAAAAAGCTTGAACCTACAGTTACGTGAGGGAGTAGGATTTTTGTAAACATACTGTTAGGAGGGGGTAAGATGAGCAAAAGAGAAGGCTATTCAATTGGTGAGTTTTCAAGGGGAACAGGTACAACGATACGAACGCTCCAATATTACGATGAAATTGGATTACTTAAACCTGAAAAGAATGTTAGCTCTGGTCACCGTGTGTACAAAGGAAAAGATATATTAGAGCTACAGAAAATAGTGAGCCTTAAAGTATTAGGATATAGTTTAGAAGAAATAAGCGTCATGTTGAAAATGCCAAGTTTGAATGTAAATTTAAAAGAAACATTGGAGCAACAAAGAAAAGCCTTTGAAGAAAAAAGAAAACAAATTGAAGTTTCGATAAAGGCGCTTGAACGAACAATGGTATGTCTTGAGGAAGATGACGAGTTGGATAGTGACATATTAATGAGTTTAATTAACAGCATTCAAAAAGAAGCTGAACAACGTTTATGGCTTGAAGAATATGTATCAAAAGAAACAGTTGATGGATTATATAATAAGCCAGAAGAAGAGAGCCTGGCACTTGATAAAGAGTTTGTTCGTTTAGCGAAAGAAGTGAAAAGGTTATTTGGAAGACAAATTGATGATGTAGAAGTGCAAAAACTAGTTGACCAACATATGAAAGCGACTCTTAAGTATGTGGGCGAAGAGACAGTGTATGCTTTAGGAAAATTAGAGAATGCAGAAGAACAATATAATAATATGATGCCATCTCCTTATACGGAAGAAGAAGAGGCGTGGCTTAATGAAGCAATGGAGTATTATATGATTCGAAATGGTTTATCCCGCTTTAATGGGCAGTAAGACCCCCACCTCAAAATTCAGCGAAAGCAAAGAAGTTAGGTGGGGGATCAACTGCCCATTAAAGCCCGATTGGTTCAACTAATAATCAGTGGGGGATGAAGAAAACCCCCACTGATTAAAGTTTCACTTTATATAGTCCACCTAAATAAAAAGAGCCCTATAAGGGCACCTTTTTACTCTTTCCCATCTAATAAACGACCAAGCCCACCTAAGACGCTACCTTCACCAGTGCTTTGCGCTGCTGGGCTTGTCAGACGTGCTGCTAAGCGGCTAAGTGTTAAGGACTGAATCCAAACTGTTCCAGGTCCTTCTAACGTTGCGAAGAATAAACCTTC
>NZ_JAKUFR010000087.1:0-19734 GCF_022663555.1 Bacillus cereus group sp. BfR-BA-01381 | reverse complement strand
AACAAGGTGTTACAGAAGAGCAAATGCGCGTTAAAATCATTGAGCGTGAGAAACAAATTGAATTAGAAGAAAAAGAGATTGCGCGTCGTGAAAAGCAATACGATGCAGAAGTAAAGAAAAAAGCAGATGCAGATCGCTATGCTGTTGAGCAATCAGCGGAAGCAGAAAAAGTAAAACAAATTAAAAAGGCAGATGCGGATCAATATAAGATTGAAGCTGAAGCGAGAGCACGTGCGGAAGAAGTACGTGTGGAAGGTTTAGCGAAGGCAGAAATTGAAAAAGCACAAGGTCAAGCTAAAGCGGAAGTACAAAAAGCACAAGGTACGGCAGAAGCCGATGTTATTAGGTTAAAAGGTTTAGCAGAAGCCGAAGCGAAGCAAAAAATTGCAGAGGCATTTGAGTTATATGGCCAAGCGGCAATTATGGATATGGTACTTAAAATGCTTCCAAGTTATGCGAAGGAAGTTGCTAGTCCACTTAGCAACATTGATAAAATTACAGTTGTCGATACAGGCGGCGGTGGTAAAAATAGCGGCGCCGGAAAAGTTGCAGGTTATGCGACTGATTTAATGGCAACGATGCAAGAAACATTAAAAGCTTCTTCTGGCATTGATTTAAAAGAGTTATTAGAAGGATTTGCTGGAAAAGGAGCGGTTCAACAATTATCAAATGATAAACCTGTTGTATCTGTAGTAGAAGGTGAAAAAAAGGAAGTAGAAAAAGATAAAGAATAGTAAAGTGGATGGAACCTCTAGTAAGTGAGATACTAGAGGTTCTTCTGTGAATGATAATATTTCGAATAATGTACATTTTTATATATTGTTTTAATTATTTAATTTATATAGAATGAAAAAGGTATGTATTAATTCTTTAATAGAAAAAGAGATAAAGAGTTGATACTTTTTAATCGTATAATTTATATAAAGAAATTAAATGTAAGGTAATTACATTTAAAACGGTATGGAGGGGTAGAAATATGTTTCAAAGGAAATTAAGGAGAAGTAGTTTAAAAGCAAAGTTACTAGTATCATTTGTTATTATTTTAGTTCTTCCAAGTATTGTAATTGGTTGGACGTCTTATCAGCAAGCGAAGACAAACTTTAATGAAACAATTTTACAATCAGCGGAAGATAACGTAAAGATTTTAAATAATGTTATTAACAAAGAGATAGACAGTAAAAAGGTAGACGCAGTATATTTTACAAAGTTATTTAACGGAGTAAGTTACGGGACTGATCAGCTCCAAAATGTGCAAAATAAATTAGAAGAATATAATAAATTACATCCAGAAATAGAAGCAATTTATACGGGATCTAGTACGGGACAATTTATTCAATCACCGTCTATTCAAATGCCAGATGGATACAATCCTACCGAAAGAGATTGGTATAAAGAAGCAGCGAAAAAAAGCGGAGAAGTGGTTATCACAGCCCCATATAAGTCAAGTACAACAGGGAATATTGTTATTACAATAGCAAAACAAAATGAGGATAAGAGCGGTGTTCTCGGTATTGATTTAATTATTAATGACATTGTAAATACTTCAAAAATGGTCAATATCGGCAAAAAAGGATATGTAGCAATCTTCGACCAATCTAAACATGTAATAGCACATCCGACGATAAAACCAGGTGACAAAATAGAAGAAAAACTTGAGAAGGAATTGTACAAACAGGAAACAGGTGAATTTAAATTCAAACTCGATGGTGATGATCGCAATATTACCTTTATAACAAATAAGCAGACTGGATGGAAAATAGCAGGAATTATGCCTTCAAAAGAAATTATTGAAGCAGCTAATCCTATTTTCTATAAAACGCTAACTGTTATTGGTATTTCATTAATAATCGGCGGTGTTTTAATTTACTTCATAATTGCTTCTATTATTAACCCGTTAAAACAACTTGTTATATCATCGAAAAAGATTAGTGAAGGCGATTTAACAGAAACAATTACAGTTCATTCTAAAGATGAAATTGGACAGTTAGGAGAAAGTTTTAACGAGATGGCGACATCATTACATCAGGTTATTTCCAATATAAATACTTCAGCAAGTCATGTAGCGGCATCTTCAGAAGAATTAACAGCTAGTATGAAGCAGACAAGTGAAGCAACGGAACAAATTACACAAGCAATAGAGCAAGTGTCGAGCGGGGCTGAAATACAAACGAAAGAAGTTGAAGAAGGCGCAACATTATTAGAGGAAGTTACAGAAGGAATTCAGCGTGTTGCAGATAGTTCTTCATTAGTATCCACAGCATCTATGTATACGAAGAAAAAGGCTGAAGATGGTGGAAAGTTAGTTGAAAAAACTGTGAATCAAATGCAATTAATCCATGAGTCTGTTTCACAATCAGATAAAGTTATTGTTTTGTTAGATGATAAATCAAAACAAATTGGAGCAATTCTTGAGGTGATTCAACATATTGCAGAGCAGACAAATTTATTAGCGTTAAATGCGGCAATTGAGGCTGCAAGAGCTGGAGAGCAAGGAAGAGGATTTGCAATTGTAGCAGATGAAGTACGAAAATTAGCTGAGCAATCAGGACAGTCTTCTACGGAAATTGGAAAACTAGTGAAAGAGATCCAATTTGATATAAAAGAAACGGTAAGTTCTATGAAGCAAGTTGGGACAGAAGTACAATCAGGGCTTGTAGTTGCAAATGAAACGAAGCAAAGCTTTGCTGAAATATTGAAATCTACGGATGATACAGTTGTACAAATTGATAACATGGTAGATGTAGCGAAGCAAATGACGGTAGATGCAAGACAAGTAAGTGCATCTATTAATGAAATTGCAGCTACGATTGAAGAAAATGCAGCAAGCGTTCAAAATATTGCTGGTTCATCTGAAGAACAATTAGCTTCAGTAGATGAAATAAATGCAGCAGCAGTCCATTTATCACAAATGGCAGAAGAGTTACAAGAGATGATTGGTAAGTTTAAAGTGTAATAACGAATGTTAAGAAACGAGGTAATAATTTTACTTCGTTTCTTTTTTTATGAAGAGAAAAAGAAAGAAATATAGAGTAACCATGTTATGATTAAGTATAATTAAAGAGACTGTATATTCTTTAAATTCTATCTTTAATCATGTTAGGGGAATGGTTTTGAAATTAAAAAAATTAAAACTACAACCGAGAATTACATTAACTATTAGTACACTAATTTTAGTTGTACTTCTGTTAACGAGTTATTTATTTTATTACATATTATCTGAAACGGTAGAAGAACAAATTGGGAAACGGGCTTTGCATGTTGCGAAAACAGTTGCTGCTATACCAGAAATAAAGGAAGCTTTTCAAAAAGAAAATCCAGCTTCTATCATTCAGCCGATTGCAGAAAAAATTCGAATTGATACAGATGCTGATTTTATTGTAGTTGGAAATAAAGAGGGGATTCGATATGCACACCCTAAGCGAGATAAAATAGGAGAAGCAATGGTTGGTGGAGATAACGAAGGGGTTCTATTAGAAGGGAAATCTTATGTTTCGAGAGCAACTGGATCATTAGGCCCTTCATTACGCGGAAAAGTTCCAATCCGTAATCAGGAAAATGAAATTATTGGCGTGGTGTCTGTTGGATTTTCAATGGACGATATTCATGGTGCAGTAGAAGTGTATGGAAAGCGTGTATTTTGGATTACAATAGCAGGTCTTTTAATTGGGATAATTGGTTCTATATATTTAGCAGGCAGTATAAAAAGAATGATGTTTGGCATGGAGCCAGAAGAAATTTCATCTTTATATGAAGAGCATAGTACAGTGATTCAATCTGTACGTGAAGGGATTATTGTTATTGATCAAAATGGGATGATTAGATTAGTCAATCAAGCAGCTTATGACATTCTTTCATTAGATGAACAACGAAATATTATTGGAGAATTTATTTTAGATGTAATTCCTAATTCAACGATACTAGATGTACTTCAAACTGGGGAAGAACAATTTGATCGCCAATTAAATATAAAAGGGCAGGCTGTTATTGCGAACCGTCTACCTATTAAAGTAAAGAATAAAGTAACTGGTGTTGTATCGAGCTTACGTTTGAAATCTGAAATGGATCAGTTAACAGCAGAATTATCTCAGACGAAGCAATATACAGAGGCATTACGAGCGCAAACGCATGAATATAATAACTTATTGTATACGCTCTCAGGACTTATCCAGTTAGAATCATATGAAGATGCTTTAGAGCTTATTCATAAGGAAACGGCGGTCTATCAAGATTTTGTTCAATTTATTATGAAGCGAATTCAAAATCCGTGGTTAGGTGGGATTTTAATTGGATTCTATAATAGAGCAAGAGAGTTGAAGATTGATTTTATGCTAGATAGAGAGAGTAGTTTAGACAAATTAAGCCCGCACATTGAGAGTAATTATGTCGTTTCTATTTTAGGAAATTTAATTACGAATGCATTTGAAGCGATTGAAAGAAATGAAGAACATAATAAGAAAGTAAGAATGTTTGTAACTGATATCGGAGAAGAAATAGTAATTGAAGTGGAAGACTCAGGACAAGGGATTCATGATGAGGTCATTACTAGCATATTCTATAAAGGCTTCTCGACGAAAGAAGGCGAGAAGCGAGGGTATGGATTAGCAAAAGTGAAAGAGTTAGTAGAAGATTTAAATGGAAGTATCGCAATCGAAAAAGGGGATTTAGGTGGTGCATTGTTTATTATTGCATTACCGAAAGAGAGAGGCGAATTGTAATGGGTGAGGAGATTGAAGTATTGATTGTAGAAGATGATATTCGAATTGCGGACATTCATCGTCGTTTTACTGAAAAAATTGAGGGGTTTAAAGTCATTGGAACAGCAACGACTGGAGAACAAGCGAAAGAATGGCTAGATCTCGTGAAGCCACAGCTCGTTTTATTAGACGTGTACCTACCTGATATGCAAGGAACGGAACTTGTCACATATATTAGACATAATTTACATGATACAGATATTATTATGATTACAGCTGCATCGGAAACAGATGTAGTGAGGCACGCCCTGCGAGGCGGAGTAACAGATTATATCGTAAAACCACTTATGTTTGATCGATTTAAGACAAGTTTGGAAAATTATCAAAAAAAGCTTGTACAGCTAAAGAAAAATAATCAGTTATCTATAGAACAAATTGAACATTTATGGTCTCAAAGAGGCGTAAAGGGAAATGAAATAGAATATGCCCCGAAAGGGATAGATCCCTTAACTTTAGCAAAAATAAAAAAACATATGTTAACAGTGAATGAAGAAGGTATTACTGCGGAAGTGCTAAGCTCAATGGTCGGAGTAAGCAGGTCAACAGCGAGGCGTTATTTAGAATATTTAATATCAGGAAAGAAAGTTCATGCGGAGCTTATATATGGGAGTGTAGGGAGACCAGAAAGAAGATATTTTCTTGTTTCTTCATAATAAAAAACAGTAGCGGATAATATGTCCGCTACTGTTTTTTATTTTATATTGGAATAATCCCAATTAAAATTCCAGTAATCAACATGACCATTGTCGTTCCAACTGCCCACAATAAAGTAAAACGTTGATGTTCACCAAAATCAACTTTTGCCATCCCAACTAATAAATAAGTGGATGCGACAAGAGGGCTTAATAAGTGAACAGGTTGCCCGAGTAAGGAAGCGCGTCCCATTTCAGCTGCACTAATTCCGTAAGTGGCAGCAGCTTTCGTTAAAATAGGTAGTACACCGAAATAAAATGCATCATTGGACATGAAAAATGTGAATGGCATGCTAAGAAGGGCTGTAATAATTGGTAGTTGTGGTCCAAGAGCGTCTGGTATAAGAGTTACTACACTTTTAGCCATTGCATCTACCATTTTTGTTCCTGATAAAATCCCGGTGAAAATCCCAGCGGCAAATACGAGAGAAACAACCGCTAATACGTTTCCTGCGTGAGAAGCAATACGCTCTTTCTGTTGCTCTAAGTTCGGATAGTTAATCATAACAGCAATAGCGAAAGCGATTGTAAATAAAACAGGTAACGGCATAATTTCTAGTATGAGACAGACAAGTAAGGTAGCAGTTAATAAAAAGTTAATCCATAGAAGTTTAGGGCGCTTATGAACAGCAGCTTCTACTGTTGCAGCTTGCTCATCCATCGTTTGCATTTGTTTTAAATATTGTACATCCATAATTCCTAAACGCTTTCTTTCTTTTTTCCCAAGATAGTAAGCAACGAAAACTACCCAAAGTGCACCAGCAATCATTCCTGGTATAAGTGGTGTAAAGAGCTCTGATGCGTCTAGTCCGAGTGCACTCATAACACGAGCTGTTGGTCCACCCCACGGTGTAAGATTTGTCACTCCTGCACCTAACATAACAACTCCAGCTAATATAAGTGGATTCATTCCAAGGCGTTTATATAGTGGATACATTGCGGAAACAGTAATCATATACGTTGTCGTTCCATCCCCATCTAATGAAACGATAATAGTAAGAATTGCTGTGCCAACAACAATTTTTAAAGGATCTCCTTTCACAAATTTCAAAATCCTACTAATGACAGGATCGAATAAACCGCTATCAATCATAATTCCAAAATATAAAATGGCAAACATAAGCATAATACCAGTAGGTGCTAGTTTTTGAATTCCTTCTAACATCATAGGTCCCATGTTTGCATAAAAGCCTCCAATTAATGCGAACGTAATTGGAATTAATATTAATGCTACTAGTGCTGACATACGTTTCGTCATAATTAAAAACATAAAGACAAATACCATCGCAAATCCAAGTAGTGCTAACATGTAATCTCCCCCTCAAAATGATTACGCTTTCAAAATAAAATAAAAATTCAGAAAAAGTTTTTTTTGTTTATCATAAAAGTATCTATTTGAATGGTAAATAATTTGAAAAATAACATCATTAGAAGCATAATTTTTATTTTGTTCATTTTGTTCACGGGAGTTAATTTGAATTTTTAAAAAGTGAGCTGCTCTCCATAAGAATGGTAGAATAAGATGAAAATATTGAAGTGTGAAATAGGGAGTAGATTTTATATGAAAACAAGAATGGAAGAGATTTGTAGTTCTTATGAAGGAAAAGTAGAAGAGATTTTTGTTAATGAATCTTCTTACGTATATGAGTGGGAAAAATTAATGATGATCCGAAAAAATAACGGTGAACTTGAAAAGGTTGCAGTCGGCATCAGTGGAAATATAAGATTAGTAAATGTAGTTGTTGGGCAGCAAATTTATACAGGTACATTATTAGTTAGGTTGGAAGATGATTTATTAATTACAGGTTGTGAATGATGAGAGGTGTGTAGAGAGGACTACACATCTTTTTTGTTCCATATATTACAAAAGACACATCGTTTTTTCACAAATCGCACACAAGTTTTTGATATGCTCCTTGTAGAAGATACGGTTAGGGAGGAAATATAATGAGAACAAAGTATGTGATGCTTGCTATATGCTTATTCTTTGTCTTTACAATTGTAGGATGTGGTAAGAAACAAGCAGAGGCTGTGGCAATTGATGAGAAACATGATAAGTGTGATATTTGCCAAATTGGGGTAATGGATAATCAATTTGCAACAGAAATCATTTTAGAAAATGGAAAAGCATTAAAGTTTGATGATATCGGTTGTATGTATAAATGGATGGAGATTAATCCAGGTGAAAAGACGAAAGAAAAATTTGTTCGAGATTATGATTCGAAAGATTGGGTTTCGTTAGAAGACGCTACTTATGTATATGATAAAACAATTACAACACCAATGGCTTATAATGTCATTTCATTTAAAAATAAAAAAGATGCAGAGAGCTTTGTATCTAACTATAAGGGGAAAATTCTTTCGTATAAAGAGCTAGCAGAGCATAAATGGGAAATGAATAAAGAAATGATGGGGAACCCGAAAAAGGGAAATCACGGTGCGCATCATTAATACTAGAAAAAGACAACTATATAGTTGTCTTTTTCTAGTATTATTCAGGTGCAAATATAGAAAAGGTGTAAAATTTTTAGAAGAACGGTTACAATGGAATATAGTAACCTAAAGCAATCATTTATCCCGCTTTAATGGGCAGTAAGACCCCCACCTCAAAATGCAGCGAAAGCAAAGAAGTTAGGTGGGGGGCGGGCTGCCCATAAAAGCCCGATTGGTTCAACTAATAATCAGTGTGGGATGAAGAAAACCCCCACTGATTAAAGTTTCACTTTATGTACTTTTTAGAAATGTATACAAATGCGGTAAAATCGTGCTAAACTAATTGCTTCGTTAATATAAGTTTAGATAATCCGATTAAAGAAGGAATATAAAGGGCTTATGGATAAATGTACTCAAGAAGAGTTATTGTATGTGATGGAGGAATGGTTAAGAAAACATTATCTTTCATAGGAGCTGTAGTTGTGAGAAAACAAAAAATTTTATTATGTATGTTATTAGGACTTTTAATGACGGTAGTGGCTTGCGATAAGCAAGAAGAGCCAGAATCGAAACCGGTTCATGTGAAAAACGAAAAGAAAAAAGAAAAGCATAAAGAACAGGAAGAATCTAAAGAAGAAAAAAGTATAAATTTAATGGACAAACAGTTGCTACTTTCTGCAACTCTTGGAGACACAGAAACAGCTATGAAGTTGATCCAAGATGGAGCGAATATAAATGTAGAAGGTGACAACGGAGAAACACCTGTCCTTGCAGCAACGTACCAAAATCATGTAGAGACAGTGAAAGCATTAATTGGTGCAGGTGCTAATATTGAAATTAAAGATGAGAAACAAAGCAATCCACTTCTTTATGCAAGTAGAGAAGGCTATACGGATATTGTAAAAGTATTAATTAATGCAGGAGTTAATACGAAAGAAACGACTAAGTCAGGTGGAACAGCACTTATTTCTGCATCTGAGCGTGGCCATGTAGAGGTCGTAAAAGAATTGTTAGAGCATACAGATATTGATGTGAATTATAAAAATGCTCGTGGTGGAACAGCTTTAGTAGAAGCTATTGTATTAGGAAATGGTAGTGAAAATCACAAGAAAGTAATTCAAATGCTTATTGACCACGGGGCAGATGTAAATATGGCCAATAAGGAAAATATTACGCCACTGCAATATGCTGAAAAAAGAGGTTTTAAAGATATTGCAAATATGTTGAGGGCAGCTGGAGCGAATGAAGTAGTACAGCCACAACAACCAGTAGAATAAAAAACGAAAAATAATCCCATTTAGATAGACAGAATGAAGAAATCAGTTAGCATGATGGATTCAGTAATGTGTATGTAAATGGGATTTTTATTTTGAGCATGAAAAATAGATTGTAAATGGTATATGAAGTAACTAAGGAGGATATAAATGAGGCTCTCAGAACTTGATTTAATAGCAATTCAAGTAGAGGTTTTATTTGTTCATAATCAAGTAGGGAAAATGAAATATGTAAATGAACAAGGAAATCCGAAAGCACCACGCTTTTTTCTTGGCAGAACTCGTGAAGGGAGTATAACGAGATATCATTGTGATCTGGATGATGAAACGGTAGGTAACATTGAGAAATTAATTCGAGAACCTTCAAATCATATAGAGATAGCACAGATTATCCATGTATTAAATGAAGAAAGAACAGTAAAAAATATTTGGATGGGCCCTGCTTTCATGTTCTCTAATAATTTACATAAGCCAACTAGAACAATTCAGATAACAGAGAAGAATAAAGAGCTTTTGCGAGGAAATTTTCCTAATCTAATAGAACAGATGGAGTGGAGGCAACCTTACTTTGCAATTGTAAAAAATGAAAAGGTAGTTTCTATATGTTGCAGTGCTAGGAGTACACCTGTAGCTGCTGAGGCGAGTGTGGAAACTTTAGCGGAGTTTCAAGGGAATGGATATGGTACTGATGTTGTTACAGCCTGGGCGATATCAATACAAGAAGAAAACCGCATTCCACTTTATAGTACTTCTTGGGATAACTTTGCTTCACAAGCAGTTGCAAAAAAACTAAACCTAATTAATTATGGAATGAATTTGCATATCACTTAAATTTTAAAAATAGTTGTTTGCGGTTGGGATTCATCCATATATTTAGATTATTGTTAAAAATATGGTGAATATTAACATTCGATTAACACCTAATTAACAATTTATCAAAACTGACTTAATAAATACGTAATATAGTAAAGGTAACAAAATAACTAGGGTAGAGAACATTTGAGAACACCCGCTTACATATAACGTGCCACTTTCTTAGGTGTGCTCTATTCCCTAGAGTTCAAATAAGGAGAAAGGTGTTCTATGTAAGTAGGTGTTTTTAGTTTGGATAAAAACAGAAAAGTTAGGTGGAATGAATGTTTAAAGAACCTTATATTGCGATGATAAAGGATTGGAAAGGATACAACACATACAAAAAATTACCGAAAACAGTTTTTCTTATGACGGGTTCAATGCTGGAATTACCAGAGCGTGTATATGAATTACAGAAACATGGACATGATGTCTTTCTTCATTGTGATTTTATACAAGGTTTAAATACGAATACAGAGGAAGCACTTTTGTATATTCAAGACGTTATCGGAGCACAAGGCATTATTTCAACAAAAGGATCGACAATTCGAAATGCCAATAAAATTGGATTAAAAACGATCCAGCGTATTTTTATTGTCGATACTTTATCTCTTACAAAATCAATTGAAAATTGTAAAACGACTAAACCGAATGCAGTAGAGATTATGCCTGGTATTATGCCTTCCATTATTAAGCAGTTAGCAGAGGAAATAGAATTTCCTATCATTGCAGGCGGATTGATTCAAACGCGAGAAGATGCAGAAGTTGCCATTCGTGCAGGAGCGAGTGCGATTTCGACGAGTCACTATGAAGTATGGATACAAGAAGAAAAAAGGAGTGCAATCTTGTGATTGAATTGAAAAATGTTTCAAAGGTATATAAAAATGCAGAAGAGACAGCGGTTAAGGGTGTATCGGTTCACATTAAGAAGGGCGAGTTTTTTGTTTTAGTTGGGCCTTCAGGATGTGGGAAAAGCACATTATTACGAATGATCGCTGGCCTAGAAGAAATTTCTTCGGGGGATTTAATTATTAATGAACGTGTTGCAAATGATTTAGAGCCGAAAGATCGTAATCTATCAATGGTATTTCAAAATTACGCACTATACCCACACTTATCTGTAGAAGAAAATATTTTATTTGGACTTAAGGTAAGGAAAGTACAAAAAGAAGAGCGGCAAAAGAGATTAATGGAAGCTATTGAAATGGTAGGGCTGAAAGAGTATGTGAAAATGAAACCAGGTCAATTATCAGGTGGACAAAGACAGCGTGTTGCGCTTGCTAGAGCAATCGTGAGCCAAGCACCGATTTGTTTAATGGATGAACCACTTTCGAATTTAGACGCGAAATTACGTGCGCAAATGAGAATTGAAATTAGAGAAATTCAGCAGCGTTTAGGAATTACAATGATTTACGTTACTCATGATCAAATAGAGGCGATGACTATGGGGGACCGTATCATGGTTTTAAATAAAGGAAGTATACAGCAAGTTGGAACACCGCTTGACATCTATAACGAACCAGCAAATGAATTTGTTGCAAGTTTTATAGGGTCTCCTTCGATGAATATAAATGATGGAGAAGTAGACAAAGAAAAAGGTGTATTACATATAGGGCAATTGCAAATTCCGTTATCTATTGGACAGTTAAAGCAATTACCAGAAGGAGTAATTCGCATAGGCATGCGTCCTGAACATATTGCCTTGTCTGAGGAAGGACAAGAAGTTACGCTACAATCTGTAGAAGTATTAGGCAACGAATCTATATTAAACTTCGCAATAAATGGAACAACTTGGAGTGCAAAAGTCATTGGACAGCTACTCCTGAACAAAGGTGACAAAGTAAAATTATTATTCTCACAAGATAAGTTATGCTTCTTTCATCAAAATACGAATGAACGATTAAAAGTGGTAGCTGAAGAAGAGTTGAAAGTGGTGGCGAAATAATGATTGAAGTAGGCAAGTTACCAGCCCAAGCAAAGGTGGCAAAAAAGAAGAATTTATGGAGTAGAACGAAAGATTTAAGAATAGGATTATTATTTTTAGCGCCATCTATTTTATTGTTCTCGATTTTTCTTTTTTATCCATTATTTAGGACGATTTACTATAGCTTTTATTTAACAGATATACACGGAGAAGCTAATCTTTTCGTTGGCTTAGAAAATTATCAATACTTATTTTCTGATCCTGCTTTCTACAAAAGCATAAAGTCAACTTTATTATTTGTTGTATATACAGTGCCTACGAGTATTATACTCGCTTTATTTCTTGCATTGATTGCAAATGGAAAAGTAAGAGGTATTGGGGTATTCCGTGTGTTATTTTCTTCCACTATGGGAATATCAGTAGCTGCTAGTGCGGTGATTTGGCTATTTTTATTTCATCCAAGTGTCGGATTATTTAATAATATATTAGCCTCTATGAATCTACCTGCAATCGCATGGTTAACGAGTCCAGATTGGGCATTGTTCGCTGTATCAGTTACAACGGTTTGGGTGAATACAGGATTTGCATTTTTAGTTATATTAGGTGGTTTACAAAACATTGATACGTCTTTATATGAAAGTGCATCTATAGATGGTGCTAGCTATTTATATAAGCTTCGTCGTGTTACATTACCGATGCTATCACCAACTTTATTCTTTATCGTGACAGTAACGTTAATTAGTGCGTTCCAAAGTTTCGGACAAATTGATATTTTAACGCATGGTGGACCAAATGATGCAACGAATTTAATTGTATATTCGATTTATAAAGAGGCATTTGTGAATCATCAATTTGGAACAGCAAGTGCACAAGCGATGGTATTATTTATTTTCATTTTCATTGCTACATTACTTCAATTCAAGTTTGCTGAGAGAAAGGTGCATTATAAATGATCGTTAAACAGTGGAAACAAAATTTCCTATTATACATGCTGCTCATTATTAGTGCAGTAATGGTGTTTTTTCCTGTACTCTATGCATTTTTAATAAGCTTTATGACACCAGACGATATTCAAATGAGAAGGTTATTTCCGACTCAATTTACTTTTGATAATTTTATTAATATTTTTCAAAAAGTACCGCTTTTTACATACTTATATAACAGTTTAGTTGTATCGACAGTTGTTATGATTGGACAACTTATCGTATCAAGCTTAGCAGCGTATGCTTTCGTCTTTCTTCAGTTTAAAGGAAGAAATCTTATTTTCTTCCTGTTTATTTCAACGATGCTTATTCCGTGGGAAGCGACGATGGTACCTAACTTTTTAACGATTCAAAACTTTGGTTGGATCAATAGCTTCGCTGGAATGACAGTGCCGTTTTTTGCAACAGCTTTCGGTATTTTCTTACTACGTCAACACTTTATGACGCTTCCGAATGAACTGAAAGAAGCTGCTTTTATTGAAGGGATTGGAAATGTAAAGTTTTTATTTAGCGTTGTAATTCCGTATTGTAAAACGAGTTTTATTACGCTTGGAGTATATAGTTTTTTAACAACATGGAATATGTATTTATGGCCACTTTTAGTGACCACTGATGAAAAGGTAAGAACAGTCCAAATTGGTGTGAAGCAGCTTCAGTCTCAAGAAGTTGCAACTGATTGGGGAAGCGTAATGGCCGGTGTTACGGTTATCGTAATTCCGACATTGATTCTACTATTTTTAGGGCAAAAGCAATTACAACAAGGATTAACAAAAGGTGCAATTAAATAACTAAGAGAAGGTGAGATTAAAATGAGTCTAGTTAAAAAAGGTGCTGCTCTATTAATGATAGCAACAATGGCATTATCTAGTGCAGCTTGTTCAAATAGTAAAACAGAAGGAAAACCTGAAGCACAGGCAAAAGTAGCACCAGTTGAAAAAAATGGTGATAAAACTGTAATTCGTTTTTGGCATGCGATGGGTGGAAAAACACAAGGCGTGCTAGATGGGCTTGTTGCAGACTATAATAAGTCGCAAAATAAATACGAGATAAAGGCGGAGTTCCAAGGGACATATGAAGAGTCTTTAACGAAATTTAGAACGATGTCTGCAACGAAAGAAGCGCCAGCTCTTGTTCAATCGAGTGAAATTACAACGAAATATATGATTGATAGCAAAAAAATCACACCAATTGATAGCTGGATAAAAAAAGATAAGTACGATACTTCAAAATTGGAAAAAGCAATTACAAATTATTATTCAGTTGATGGAAAAATGTATTCTATGCCATTTAATTCATCTACACCAGTATTAATTTATAATAAAGATGCTTTCGCAAAGGCGGGCTTAGATCCAGAGAAAGCTCCAAAAACATATGCGGAATTACAAGAAGCAGCGAAAAAGTTAACGATTAAAGAAGGCGGAAATGTAAAACAATATGGATTCTCCATGCTTAACTACGGTTGGTTCTTTGAAGAATTGTTAGCGACACAAGGCGCTTTATATGTAGATAATGAAAATGGTCGTAAAGAAGCTGCAAAGAAAGCTGTATTTAACGGTAAAGAAGGACAGAAAGTATTTGGGATGCTAGATGAGTTAAATAAAGCTGGTGCACTAGGAAAATATGGAGCAAGTTGGGATGATATTCGTGCGGCGTTCCAGTCTGGACAAGTTGCTATGTATTTAGATTCTTCAGCAGGTGTTCGTGATTTAATTGATGCATCTAAGTTTAATGTAGGCGTTTCATATATTCCATACCCAGAAGATTCAAAACAAAATGGTGTTATTATTGGTGGAGCATCATTATGGATGACGAATATGGTTTCAGAAGAAACACAACAAGGTGCTTGGGACTTTATGAAATATTTAACGAAGCCAGACATACAAGCAAAATGGCATACTGCAACAGGCTACTTCTCTATTAATCCAGATGCATATAATGAACCATTAGTAAAAGAGCAATATGAAAAATATCCACAGTTAAAAGTAACAGTAGATCAATTGCAAGCGACGAAACAATCTCCAGCAACACAAGGTGCTTTAATTAGTGTATTCCCAGAATCACGAGATGCAGTTGTAAAAGCATTAGAAGCAATGTATGACGGAAAGAATAGTAAAGAAGCGTTAGATGAAGCTGCAAAAGCTACAGATAGAGCAATTAGTATTTCAGCTCGTACGAGTCAAAAATAAGAGAAAGCCGTATCCGAAAAAGGATACGGCTTTTTTTAGGAGATAAGGGATCAAAAAAATGAAGAAGTCTTATCTCTTTTATATGAGTAAAGGGTCTAGAATGAATCTTGTCCTTTTCATTATTTGTTTAACTCCATTGCAACTTGTTTGCCATTTACGAAAACCTCTGCCACGGCTACCATAACTTCCATCACTTTTTTCATATCTCATCTCTCCTTGTTTTTTGTTTCATTTCTTACTTTTAGTATAAGGAAATATAGCAATCGCAACTATCGAATTGGATGACAAGAGACTTACATTGTTGTAAGGATAATCGTTGTATCTGTAATAAATACGGTTTTAAATTACAATTCTGAAGTTTCTGTCGTTTTGAACTATAATTAGAAAGAGGGGTGATAATATGAAAAGAATTCTTGTTATTAGTGATATTCATGGAGAAATAGAAAAGTTCGAACAGTTACTGGAAGAAGCTCAATACGATGCAAAACAGGATCAATTAATTTTACTGGGAGATTATGTGGATCGTGGTCCAAATGCGCGTGCAGTAATTGAAAAAGTAAAAGAGTTAAAAGAAGATGGAGCCTTCGTTCTAAAGGGCAATCATGAAGATATGATGATTAAGGCGTTAACGACTGATGAGGAACGTTCATGGAACCATTGGGTAAAAAGGAATGGTGGAGACAAGACGTTATACAGCTATGGATTTGTAGAAGAAGATATTGTGGTTAATGAGGAGAATTTCCAAAAAAAGATTTTACAATCTCGTGTATTAGATGAACATGTAAAGTTTATTCAGGAATTAGATCATTACATTGAAACAGAAAAGTATATATTTGTACATGCTGGTGTTGAGCCATTGAAACGAGTTTCTGAATGTGAACCATATACGTTAATGTGGATTCGTAATGAGTTTCATAGTGGGTATAGTGGTGAAAAGGTTGTTGTATTTGGTCATACGGAAACAAAAACGCTTCACGGTAGTGAGAATTGTGGCGTATATTTTGGGAGCAATCGTATTATAGGAATTGATGGCGGTGCTGTATATGGCGGCCAGCTAAATTGTTTAGAATTGCCGAGCAAAAGGGTATATGTAGTAAAAAATTGAAAGAGATAAGGGAAATCTTATTTCTTTCAATTTTTTATTAAGGTAAATTTAAGGAAGAGTCTTTATAATTAATCTTTAAAATTCTGTATCAAGAAAAAGTGTAGAAAGAACGAATTAAAAATGAAGTTACAAAATATGATTATATTCTTTTGTTAGGAAAAGCAGGAATGTGATTATAAATAGAATCGAATGATATGGTGGAAGGTGAGAATATGCGCTTACTCGTAGTAGAAGATAATGCTTCTTTATTAGAATCTATTGTCCAAATATTACACGACGAATTTGAAGTAGATACAGCATTGAATGGAGAAGATGGATTATTTCTAGCATTACAAAATATATATGACGCTATTTTACTTGATGTGATGATGCCAGAAATGGACGGTTTTGAAGTAATTCAAAAAATACGTGATGAAAAGATTGAAACACCAGTCCTGTTTTTAACAGCGAGAGATTCTTTAGAAGATCGCGTAAAAGGGTTGGATTTTGGTGGAGATGACTATATCGTTAAGCCATTTCAAGCTCCAGAGTTAAAAGCGAGAATTCGTGCTTTATTAAGGCGAAGCGGTAGTTTAACAACAAAGCAGACTATTCGCTATAAAGGGATTGAACTGTTTGGAAAAGATAAAGATGTTCAAGTAGATGGACAAAGTATGAAGTTAACATTAAAACAATATGAGCTTCTAGAGTACCTCGTTCAAAATAGCGGAAAGATTTTAATGCGTGAACAAATTTTTGATCGTGTTTGGGGATTTGATTCAGATACGACAGTGGCAATTGTAGAAGTGTATGTACATCATTTACGTAAAAAATTAGAGCCATTCGGTTATCAGAAAGATATTCAAACCGTTCGAGGTATTGGATATATATTAAAAGAACAATGAAAAAGGGAAGTATGTTTCAGAAGACGCGTATTCGATTGACTATATTGAATTCATTAGTATTTATCATTTTGATAGGCGTATTAGGTAGTATCATTTATTCTTACACATATAAGCGTATTTATAGTGGAGTAAATGAATCGATAGAAAAAGCCGTTCAACATAGAAAGAATGCAGATGATAAAAAACTACCTAAAAAAATTAGGGGATATCCTCCAATTGGGGATCCAAGGATAATGGAGTTAACTTGGATGGGAAACACGGTGGAGATAGATATTGAAAACGGCAAACGTCGTTTTATCTTTGAAGACAATTTGGAAAAGTTTTCTCCAAAGAAATTAGGAACTTTGCAAGATATAGAAGTACAAGGGCAATATTTTAGAATATTTGCATTTCAGAAAGATGCAAAAATAGTTCAAATTGCAAGGGATATAACAGCTGAAAAAGAAATGTTACATACTTTATTTTTAATTCTTGTGATAGGTTGTAGCGTAGGAAGTTTATGTGCAATAGGAATTGGCTTTTTCTTAGCTGGCAGGGCACTTGTACCCATTCAAAATTCATGGGAAAAACAGCAGCAATTCGTTTCTGATGCATCACATGAACTAAGGACACCCCTTGCAGTTATTCAATCAAAAACAGATGTTTTATTCCAGTCACCATCCGCTACGATAGAAGAAAAAGCGATGGATATTTCTACAATTTCAAAAGAATGTAGGCGGTTATCAAAACTCGTTAGTAATTTATTATTGCTAGCACGTTCTGATTCTAATCAAATTGAGATGGATAAGAAAACATTTGAACTCGATAAATTGTTAGAAGAAATAGTAGCTCCATATAAGGAGATTGCTTCTTATCAAGAAAAAGAAATGATATTAAAAGTAGAACGTGGCGTATCTTTTATGGGTGATAGAGAGCGGATTCATCAAATGATGGTCATATTGTTAGATAATGCGATGAAGTATACGAATGAAGGTGGTCATATTCAAATCGATTGTACGCAAATGAACAGTTCAATTCGTATACGAGTGAAAGATGATGGGATAGGAGTGAAAGATGAGGATATCCCAAAACTATTTAATCGTTTTTATCAAGGGGATAAAGCGAGAAGTGCGTCAGAAGGAGCGGGATTAGGCCTTTCAATCGCGAACTGGATTGTAGAAAAGCATTATGGGAAAATATTAGTAGAGAGCAGATGGGGAGAGGGTACTTGTTTTGAAGTGATTCTTCCGAAAAACCAAAGAATATAAGTGAGAAGACGATCTTGTTTTTACAAGGTCGTCTTTTTTTAAGGGAAAGTTAAGAAACTATTTTTAACATGTATTATATACGGAAAGTTCGCCCTATAAAGAAGCGATTATAAAAAGGTATTTGAGTAGATTACATCGATCATAATATAGTATTAAAATTTTATGGGAATGATGGAAAAGAAAGTGTAAGAGGGAGGAATTAATTTTGAAAAAGAAAATGATGATGGTATTCACTATTGGAGTAATGAGTTTAAGTATATTAGGGGGTGCCTCTCCTTCTGAAACATCAAAAGGAAAGACAGATTACAAGCAGCGCAGCAAAGAACAATTAAACAATGGAAAGATACATGCTGTGCATACAGAAGAAAAGGCGGAGAATTTAGGGATTGAAACGGCAGGGAAAGAACAAATTACGCTAGAAAAAGAAATCCATGAGACGGAAGTAGGAAGAGAAGCAGAACAGTTAGGAATTTCGATTGAAGGAAAAGATGTTGGAACTCTTTCAGAAGAAATCTATGAAACAAAAGTGAAGCAAGAAGCGTTAAAACTAGGCATATCAATAGAAAATACATCAATTGTAAATTTGATTACTCAAATTAATACGATTAAAATTAGCGATGAGGCGGATAAATTAGGTATTTCAACAAATGGAAAAGAAATAGAGGAAATTGCGGAAGAAATCTATGGAACGAAAGTAAGAGAGGAAGCAGGGAAGTTAGGGATTTCACAAAAAGGAAAAGAGATAGAAGAGTTAGCACAAGAAGTGTACGAACAAAAAGTGCAAGAAGAGGCAAAAAAATATCATATTGATTTGTATGGGAAAGATATATATCAAGTATTAAGTGAAATTAATGAACAAAAGGTGTTACAAATGGCAGATGAACTTAATATGGATAAAACGAATATGAACACTCAAGAACTAGCAGAAAAAATAAAAAAAGATCAGCCTGAAAAAGGAAAAGAACTAAATTTTGTACCGGTAATTCGCACGGATGCGGACGCGTTTTATTCGTATTTAACGAACTAAGAAGGGTAACTAACTGTTACGATTTATTTAACCAATTATAACGAAAGTTAATTAAATATATCAGTAAGCCCTGCTAGTCAAGTGATTGGCTAGTAGTGAGGGTTAACTGCGGGCAATCCCTAAAGCTGATTGAACTACAACGTGGCTAGAAATGGCGAGCGTGAATGTTGCGAAAGCAGAAAAAATCAATTAGATGGTGCAAGGTTAAATCCTAAACACTAGAACAATGGGTCTTCCGCCTCGAATCATCTAAGTCAAAAGGGATAAGATGAACGTTCAACGACTATCTCGTATAACTGACGAGAGTACACCACAAGCCTATGGTGGTGGAAAAATCCTCTATCTCTAAAGAGATAAACATATAGTCTGCGCT
>NZ_JAKUFR010000086.1:0-20727 GCF_022663555.1 Bacillus cereus group sp. BfR-BA-01381 | reverse complement strand
ATGGAGAAATTATTAAACATATTGTGAAAAATAAGGAAGAAGAAAAGGCATCGCTTCCTTCTAAGCCAAATAAGCCAACATCGAATGGAGAAGTGAAACCTTCCGCTGATGTGAAGCCGATGCAACAACCTAGTACTCATAATGAAGTGCGATTACCAGCTACAGGCGGCGTCGGCAATGAATTTACGGTTTTATCCGTTTTAGGACTTGTTTTTATTATTGCTGGTGCTTATGTGTTAAGGATGAAAAATAGAAAAGAAATGTAGAAAAAAAACGCCTTGTAATAGAGGCGTTTTTTTAATATCTCAACTTCATCAACAAACTCTTAATTTCCTCATCTTCCATAAAGAGATCATGGTGTTTCTGGGTAATCTTTGCAAGTGCAACGTCGTGATAGAAAAATTCTGTAAAGAACTTTACGAAAGGTTGTGACATTGTTTTCATTGCTTGCCATGACTCTTGCTCTACACCAGCAAATAAAATTTCGCGGTCGTCAACGATGAGTAGTAAATAGCGCTCTAATGCGTTAGGTTCTTCAGCTGGAATTAGAAAATGCATGTTTTCTAAATTCGTTTCTACTTCTCCAACTATAAGAGATTCAATTTGGACGGCTTGTTTTGCTTTTTCTTCTAGTAACGGAAGATATTCTAAAAGAGTATCGTTCCAAGCTGAAATGCGAATCGATTCTTTTGCGCTTTCGATGAGCTCTTTACTTTGAACGCGAATAGAAGATTGCATTTTTAAGCTCCACACACGGTCATCTGTAAATGATTTTTTTGATATAGTTGTCTCTAATTCTTTAATATTAGATTGGAATTCTGTCGTTAATTTTTCAATTGCTAGTTTGAGTGGTAATGCTGTGTACAGCTTTTTCTTTTCTGAAACAGAATCCATTACCATTCCTTTATCGATCAGGCGTGCTAGCACTTCATATATTTTGGCTTTTGGCACACCAGAATGCTTCACAATCGTTGTAGCATCTAATGGTTCGTTGCTTGATACGACAACTTCATAAGCTTGGCTTTCATATTGTGAGAAACCGAATTTTTGTAACATAGTTACCTCCGAACGAATGAGATTATATAGTTTAAGGATAATGAACTATTTGTTTTTACACAAGTGGTAGTAGGTTTCTAATGGGATTGAGTTGAGAATTAATTTCAATTTTTTAATTTTATCCATTATACTTAATATAGTGATTAATATGATTACAATACAACGAGAAGGGGATGCGTTGGGGAAGATGTTGAGAAGTTTACGTTTAAAAATTGCAGTAGTATTTTCAGTACTTATTTCAATGATGTTCGTAATTTTAGGTACAGCTATGTATCAATTACAGAAAGAGAAGGAAGTGAGCTCCTTAGACCAGTATTCTCAAAATACGATGGATCTTGTGACAGAGCAGTTAACTGCATTTATGCAGCGAATTGAAGAGGATATGGGGCATTATGGAAGTCATGATGATATTCAAAACATGTTACAAGATGGAGTGACTCCAGAAGAAGAGAGCTTTATTTTAAAAGAGTTTTCAAGATTTAAAAAGAACCATCCTGACATTTTAGACGTATACATTGGAACGAAAGATAAAAAAACGTTGAGTGCAAATCTTGCTGACGGAGGAAAAGTACCAGAAGGGTATGATCCAACGAGTCGTCAGTGGTATAAAGCATCAGAATCTGATACAAAATCGATTATTTGGGGGCAACCACAATATGAAATCGCGACAGGTAAGTTAAGTATTGGAGTTTCAAAAGCTATTGTCGGACAGGATGGCTCTGTTTTAGGGGTAGTAGCAATGGATGTATCACTAGGAACAATCCAAAAGCTACTCCATAATATTCAATATAATAATGGCGGAGAAATGTTTATCGTAAATGATAAAAATATTGCTATTGTATATCCAGGGCAAGTAGGAAAAGATGTTTCAAAAGAATCACTTGTAAAAAGTTTAAATAAAGATGAAACAAAATTTGCAGTGACGACATTAGGAGGGAACGATGTAGTAGCCTATAGTCAACTGTTTGATAAGATGAAATGGAAAATTGGGATTGTTTATCCGAAGGACACGATTGATGGGCTATTAAATAGTACGAGAAATACAGTCCTTATAATGGCATGTATTAGCTTATTCGTTGGAATTGTAGCCTCATACTTGTTCTCAAGAAGATTAGCAAGACCGCTGCAACTATTAACGAATCACGTTCAAAAAGTAGCAGAAGGTGATTTAACGTTGCAAATGAAAGTGACAAGTAAGGATGAAGTTGGAGAGCTGACGAACCATTTTAATCATATGGTTGAGCAAATGAATGAAATGGTAAGCAAAATTAAAAATAGTGTATCAACCGTGCAACAATCAACGAGTAATCTACATTATTTAACGAATGAGACTGTAGCAGCTAGTAGAGAAGTGTCAGGTGCAATGGATGACGTGAGCGGAGGAGCTTCTACGCTTGCTAATAGTGTAGATGAAGTTTCAGAGCAGCTCGAGAATATGGCGCAGTCAGTGGAACAAATGAATAACTCTGTTGGTGAAATAAAAGGTGTGGCTGGCAAAGCTGAAGAGGCATCTAAGCAAGGATTAAATACGATGCGTAATTTAGTTCGTACGAGGGGCCAATCCTCTTCGATTGTTGTTCATACAGAGGAAGCATCCGGAAAGTTAGAGCAAAGGGTTGGATCGATTCAAAATGTTGTAGAGCTTATAAAAGGCATTTCGGATCAAACGAATTTACTTGCTTTAAATGCTTCAATCGAGGCGGCACGTGCAGGTGAACAAGGTAAGGGCTTTGCTGTTGTTGCGGAAGAGGTTCGAAAATTAGCGGAACAATCAAAAGAAGCAACAGTAGAAATTGCGACGATGATTGGTGATGTACAAGTAGAGGTAAGAAGAGTTGTAGAAGTTGTAAGTAAATTGAAAGACATTGCGGATATACAAAATAATGTTACGACAGAAGCAGAGGCGGAATTCCGTACCATTATGTCAGTTGTAAATACAATTAGTACTTCAGTGGAACAAATTGTAGAAGAGGTACATAACATCGGTCACGAGCAAGGAGAAATTACAGCGGTCATGCATACAATTGCTGGTACGAGTCAAGAAAGCGCAGCGGTTTCGGAAGAGGTAAATGCTGCAACTGAATCACAAGTGAATCATCTAGAAAAGGTAGCTCATACGATGGAAAGCTTGACGGAGCATATGAGAGACTTAGAAAGATTAGTTGAGCAGTTTAAAATAGAGGAATAACAAATTAGTAAAATGATGCGTATTTCGGTAAAATAGACAATGGATATATAAGAAGCAAGTATAGGAGGAAGACTACTATGGCAATTGTTGACGTATCGATTATTCCAGTAGGAACAGGTAATCCAAGTGTGAGTGAATATGTAGCAGAAGTACAAAAGGTGCTAGAGAAAAACTCAGATCGTGTGAAGTATCAATTAACACCAATGAATACAATTATTGAAGGAGATCTTCCTGTCATTCTAGAAGTAATTCAACAAATGCATGAAGTTCCATATGCGAAAGGTGCGCAGCGCGTTGCGACAACAATTCGTATCGATGATCGTCGTGATAAAGTAAGCACAATGGAGAAGAAATTAAACTCTGTTCGATCAAAATTATAAAGAAAAGCAGCGATCTTCGCTGCTTTTTTCATATAGGAGGTAGATAAGATGAGTGAAAAGTTTAACGAACAATTTGACGGGTTGTTAGAGAAATACACGGAACTATTACTTGGAGAGAGCAATGAAGAGAGAAAAGAACAGGTACAGAAGTGGGCGCTGTATTCTTACATAGCGAAGACGATGCCGGCTTTAGTGAAGCATTGGAATGAGACTTATCCCGATGCGAAAGAAGAGATGGTGCAGTTAATTACACATATTAAAAGGCTGAATGAAGAGAAGAGAAATGAGCAATAAAAAAACTTGGGGTAAATATAATCTCAAGTTTTCTGTATTAATATCCTCATATAATTTACATGGAATATAAAGGGTTTTATAGGCATGTCGAATATTTTCGGCATGCCTATTTTGTGCCTATTAAACTCTATTTTTCTAAATGTCGAAAAATATTTCAGGCATATTTATAAGCGAGAATATAGGTTTTTAAATGTTTTTATAGTATTTTATAAATTATCTAAATAATTATTTGTATCCAATAATTTTAAACAATGATATAATTTCGAAGAGGGGTAAAAAACAGATAAATTAAGTCATAGGGGTGAATTACATGGAACAATTAATGCGAAATTCGTTTCTTTTCTTATCTAAAAATAAAGCGCTAACAAAACTGGCTAAAAAGTACGGTTTACGCTTTGGTGCAGGTCGCTTTGTCGCAGGGGAGACAATTGAATTAGCGACAGCAGCTATTAAACAATTAAACAAGCAAGGACTTTGCGTAACAATCGATTATTTAGGGGAATTCGTTGATAATGAAGCGGAAGCAAATGAAATGGCTAACCAATCGATTGAAGCAATCCGTGCAATTGGAAGAGAAGGTCTTGATTCGCAACTTTCTTTAAAGATGACTTCTATGGGGCTAGATATCTCTGATGAAATCGTAATGAACAATATGCGCCGCATTTTAGAAGCTGCAAAAGAAAATGGTGTGTTCGTTACAATTGATATGGAAGATTATACACGCTGCGGAAAAACAATTGATATCTTTAAACAGTTAAAGTCTGAGTACGATAATATTGGTACTGTTATTCAAGCTTACCTATATCGTACCGAAAAAGATATTGAGGACTTAAATGCTTATAATCCTAATTTACGTCTTGTAAAAGGGGCTTATAAAGAACCTGAAGAGGTGGCGTTCCCGGACAAGAAAGATGTAGATGACAATTATAAAAAGATTATTAAAATGCACTTATTAAATGGAAATTATACTGCAATTGCTTCACATGACGAAGCGATTATTGAATATACAAAAAAACTTGCCGAAGAACACAACATTCCAAGGGATCAATTTGAATTCCAGATGTTATACGGTATTCGTAATGAGCGTCAACTGGAGCTAGTAAAAGAAGGTTACAAAATGCGTGTTTACGTACCTTATGGAAACGACTGGTATGGATACTTTATGCGTCGCCTAGCAGAGCGTCCAGCAAACGTTGCATTCGTATTAAAAGGTATGGTTAAAAAATAACCAAGGAGAAAATACTCCTTGGTTATTTTAATTGCTGAAATGCGTAATGTGCCATTTTCTTCGTATCAGGATACAGTTGCTTGCGAGTAGAAGATAATACAACATTAATGACACGTTTACCGTCTTTCTCATCCACTGTTACGACTGTATATTTTCCGAGTGCTGATAGACCGCTTTTACTTCCAATTGCATATGGATCGTCATATAGTTCTTCTCGTCCATAGTTTGCAATCTTTGGAGAGCGTTCTGAAGTATGTAGAGTTGTACGCGTTGAATTCATATATTCTAAAACAACTGGGTACTTTAATGCTTCTTTCGTAATTATAGCAATGTCATATGGTGATACTTTGTTTCCTAGTGCATCAGCACCACTTGCGTTTTTGAAAGTCGCATGCTTTGTACCAAGTTCCTTCGCTCTAGCATTCATCATTTTTACAAATTCATTTTTTGATCCTGCAATATGTTCTGCAATGGATTCAGCTATTGGATCTGCACTAATGATAAGCATCAGTTTTAATGCCTCATCACGTTTTAACTTTTCCCCAGCACGAAGTTTAATTTTCTTACTTTGGCTTTCTGTTTTAATTGCGTTTTCTGTAACTGTAATTTCTTCATCTTCTTTTACATTCTCTAGTAAAAGAAGGGTTGTCATCATTTTGGCTATACTAGCCGGATAAGAGCGTTCGTCTTCTCGTTTCCCATACAAAATTTCACCTGTGTCTGCATCAATTGTAATGCCGTATTGCCCAGTGATGCTAGGTTGATCAGCTCTTACAGCTTGTTGTCTTTGTGCGTAAGAGAAGAAAATCATCCCTGTAAATAGTGTGGCAATCATTACAATCATAACTATTGTTCGTTTCATTATAATTCCCTCATTTGTTACAAATAAATTGGGCAGAAAAAGCAGCCATTACCCATTATGCCACGTTCTCTGCCCAAAAATATAGCGTTATTTTTCGCCCATATTATGCTTCTTATATTGTTGATTATTACCTTGACGTCCTTTTTCCACGCCTTGATCAGTTGGGCCAGCGTTTCCTGTCACACTTGCTGCGCTAATTCCAGCCTTTGAAGGGTTCTTCTTAAGTTTTGCCATATATATTCCTCCAGTTTCGTCAGATTATAAAAAGGGAAAGTGTATTTTAGTGAAGAAAATACATATATAGCATGGGCAAATAAAAGAAATATATTTATTTCAGAAAATTTTATCAATAAATATATTGCGAAAATTTAAACAGTATCATATATTTATTAGTAGAGGCTCACTCATTGATTGCGACTTATGTCGAAAAATTGAATGAGCATTCATTCAAGAATAGGGGGAGAATTGGATGTTCCAAATTAAAAAGGCTGCTGTTCTAGGGTCAGGCGTAATGGGTTCAGGAATTGCGGCACACTTAGCTAATATTGGTATTCCGACATTATTACTTGATATTGTACCACCTGCGCTTACGAAAGAAGAAGAAGCGAAGGGACTTACATTAGAACATAAAAGTGTGAGAAATCGTTTTAGTAATACGGCACTACAAAAACTATTAAAGCAAAAACCAGCTCCTCTGACAGTGAAAGGAAATTTAGCACTGATTGAAGCAGGTAACTTAGAAGATGACCTTGAGCGTCTAGCTGATGTAGATTGGATTATTGAAGTAGTAGTTGAAAACTTAGATATTAAAAAGAAACTATTTGAAAAAGTAGATGCTGTTCGTAAACCGGGTTCTATCGTAAGCTCGAATACGTCAGGCATTTCAGTTGAAAAAATGGCAGAAGGTCGTTCAGACGACTTCCAGAAACACTTCTTAGGCACACACTTTTTTAACCCACCACGATATTTAAAACTTCTAGAGGTAATACCGACGAAAGAAACTGATCCACAAGTATTAAGCTTCATGAAACTATTTGGCGAAGACGTTCTTGGAAAAGGCGTTGTTATCGCAAAAGACACACCAAACTTTATTGGAAACCGCATCGGTACGTACGGTTTATTAGTAACTCTTCAAGAGATGGTAAAACGCGGCTATAGCATTGGGGAAGTTGATTCAGTAACAGGCCCACTTATTGGTCGTCCGAAGAGCGCAACATTCCGTACATTAGATGTTGTCGGTTTAGATACATTCGTACACGTTGCAAATAACGTATATGAAAACGTACAAGAAGAAGAGCGCGATGTATTTAAAGTACCAGCTTTCATGCATGACATGCTTGATAAAAAATGGCTTGGAAGCAAAACAGGTCAAGGCTTCTTCTTAAAACAAGGAAAAGAAATTTTAGAATTAAATCCAGAAACGATGGAGTACGAAGCTCGTAAAAAATTAAAAGCTGCATCGATCGAGTTAAGTAAACAAGAAAAAGGTTTATCGAATAAATTGAAAGCGCTTGTATACGCGAAAGACCGCGCAGGAGAGTTGTTATGGAATATCATCACACCAACTCTTTTATACTCTGCAAAACTGCATAAAGAAATTGCTGACGATATCGTTGCAATTGACCAAGCGATGAAGTGGGGCTTCGGCTGGGAGCAAGGACCGTTTGAAGTTTGGGATGCCATCGGCGTTGAAAAGTCCGTTCAAAAGATGGAAGAAAACGGCGTAGTTGTTCCGGCTTGGGTGAAAGAAATGTTAGAGAAAGGTTTCACTACTTTCTACAAACATGATAACGGAGATAGCTACTATTACGATAATGGCGAATATAAGCTAATCGAACGTAATAAAAAGGCAATTTCTCTTAAGCAATTAAAAGCGAAAAATGGCGTATTAAAGAAAAATAGCGGAGCGAGCTTAATTGATTTAGGAGACGGCATCCTTTGCTTAGAATTCCATTCGAAGAGCAATGCGATCGGTATGGATATTACGCAAATGATTAACTACGCTGTTGATGAAGTAGAAAAGAATTATAAAGGTCTTGTTATCGGTAACCAATCGAAGAACTTCTGCGTTGGTGCGAACTTAGCAATGATCTTAATGGAAGCACAAGACGACAACTACTTTGAAATTGAGTTAGTTGTGAAAAATTTCCAAGATGCAATGACGAAAATTAAATACTCTTCTAAGCCAGTTGTAGCAGCACCATATGGTATGACGCTTGGCGGAGGTACAGAAGTTTGCTTACCAGCAGCGAGCATTCAAGCTTCTAGTGAAACGTATATGGGCTTAGTAGAAGTTGGTGTTGGCTTAATCCCTGGCGGAGGCGGTAATAAAGAGCTATACATTAAACACTTAAATAAAATGGCAAATGGCGTAGAGTTCGATCTACAAAAAGTTGCAAATAAAGTGTTCGAAACAGTCGCAATGGCGAAAGTTTCCACTTCAGGACAAGAAGCAGTTTCTCATAACTTCTTAGGTGATAAAGACGGTATTAGTGTGAATGGTGATCACTTACTATACGATGCGAAACAGAAAGCACTTGCTTTATATGAAGCTGGTTATAAAGCGCCGATTCGTAAAAAGATACCGGTTGTTGGTGAAACAGGATATGCAACTCTTGCACTTGGTGCAGAAGCAATGCATTTATCTGGTTACATTTCAGAGTACGATCTTCACATTGCGAAGAAACTTGCATATGTCATCGCGGGCGGAAAAGTGCCGTATGGAACAGAAGTTGATGAGCAGTATTTATTAGATGTAGAACGTGAAGCATTTATTAGCTTAGTAAGTGAGATGAAATCACAAGCAAGAATGCAGCACATGCTTGTAAAAGGAAAGCCATTACGTAACTAATAACGAGGGGAGATATCGTTCATGAGAGAAGCTGTCATTGTTGCGGGAGCAAGAACACCAATTGGAAAAGCAAAGAGGGGTTCATTAAAAACAGTTCGTCCTGACGATCTAGGGGCGTTAGTAGTAAAGGAAACGTTAAAGCGTGCGAATTATGAAGGACCAATCGATGATTTAATTTTCGGTTGTGCGATGCCAGAAGCAGAGCAAGGTTTAAATATGGCTCGTAATATCGGCGGATTAGCAGGACTTTCTTACGATGTTCCAGCTATTACAATTAACCGTTACTGTTCTTCAGGTTTACAAAGTATCGCTTACGGAGCAGAGCGCATTATGCTTGGTCACTCGGAAGCGGTATTATCAGGCGGAGCGGAATCAATGAGTTTAGTTCCAATGATGGGACACGTTGTTCGCCCAAATAGTCGCCTTGTAGAAGCAGCTCCAGAATATTATATGGGTATGGGACATACAGCAGAGCAAGTTGCTGTGAAATATGGAATTTCTCGTGAAGAGCAAGATGCATTTGCAGTAAGAAGTCATCAACGTGCTGCGAAAGCATTAGCTGCAGGAAACTTTGCTGATGAAACAGTACCTGTAGATGTAACGTTACGTACTGTTGGATCAAATAACAAACTGCAAGAAGAAACAATCATTTTCGCACAAGACGAAGGTGTAAGAGCAGAAACAACGCTAGACATTTTAGGTAAATTACGTCCAGCATTTAACGTTCGCGGTTCTGTAACAGCTGGTAACTCTTCACAAATGAGTGATGGTGCAGCATCTGTATTATTAATGGACCGTGAAAAAGCAGTGAGCGATGGTATGAAGCCACTTGCGAAATTCCGTTCATTTGCAGTAGCGGGTGTACCACCAGAAGTAATGGGAATTGGCCCAATCGCAGCAATTCCGAAAGCATTAAAACTAGCTGGCTTAGAGCTATCTGATATCGGCCTATTCGAACTAAATGAAGCATTCGCTTCACAATCGATCCAAGTTATTCGTGAACTTGGTTTAGATGAAGAAAAAGTAAACGTAAACGGCGGTGCAATCGCACTTGGACATCCACTTGGCTGTACAGGAGCAAAACTAACACTATCTCTTATTCACGAAATGAAACGCCGCAACGAACAATTCGGTATCGTAACAATGTGTATCGGCGGCGGAATGGGAGCAGCGGGAGTGTTTGAATTACTATAAAAAAAGTGCAGGTGGCTCGTTCAGAACAGGAGGGCGTTGGAAGCCCTGACGAAGAGGCGCTTTTGCCTCACAGGAAGGGGTGAAACGACCGACTGTTCTAGCCACCGGAACTGGATTATGAAAAAAAGTGGAAGCGGCTCGCTTAGAATGTGAGGGGGATGGCGCTTCAGACGTAGAGGCGTTCTTTGCCTCGCAGGAAGAAGTGAAGCCACCGAATATTCTAGCCGCTGGAACTGGATTAAAAAAAAGTGGAAGCGGCTCGCTCAGAACGAGACGTCACCAATGCAAAGAATGGAAGCAACAAAGGTTTATAAAAAATAAACGGGAGAGCCAGCTTCTTTCGAAATGAAAGAAGCGGCTTATGAAAATATGAAGGAGGAAATTTTCATGGAAAAAACAGTAGGAAATGCGGTTAAAGGCGGTAGCTTTTTAGTAGATGAGATTACGATTGATCAAGTGTTTACGCCAGAAGATTTTTCATCTGAGCATAAAATGATTGCAAAAACGACAGAGGACTTTATCGTAAATGAAGTTCTTCCAGAGCTTGAATATTTAGAGCAACATGAGTTTGATCGCTCTGTTCGTCTTTTAAAAGAAGCTGGGGAACTTGGTTTATTAGGCGCTGACGTACCAGAAGAGTACGGCGGAATTGGTCTTGATAAAGTAAGCTCAGCGTTAATCGCAGAGAAATTCTCTCGCGCTGGTGGCTTTGCAATTACTCACGGTGCTCACGTAGGTATCGGATCTTTACCAATCGTATTATTCGGTAACGAAGAGCAAAAGAAAAAGTATTTACCATTACTTGCAACTGGTGAAAAATTAGCGGCATACGCATTAACAGAGCCAGGTTCAGGATCGGACGCATTAGGTGCAAAAACAACGGCGCGTTTAAATGCAGAAGGTACACATTACGTATTAAATGGTGAAAAACAGTGGATTACAAACTCTGCATTCGCTGACGTATTTATCGTATATGCAAAAATCGATGGAGAGCACTTCTCAGCATTTATCGTAGAGAAAGACTATGCTGGTGTATCTACAAGCCCAGAAGAAAAGAAAATGGGTATTAAATGTTCTTCAACTCGTACGTTAATTTTAGAAGATGCGTTAGTACCGAAAGAAAACTTACTTGGTGAAATCGGTAAAGGTCATATTATCGCATTCAACATTTTAAATATCGGTCGTTATAAATTAGGTGTTGGTACAGTTGGATCTGCGAAACGTGCAGTAGAAATTTCAGCACAATATGCAAACCAACGTCAACAGTTCAAACAACCAATCGCTCGCTTCCCATTAATTCAAGAGAAACTTGCGAATATGGCAGCGAAAACATATGCAGCTGAAAGCTCTGTATATCGTACAGTAGGCTTATTTGAAAGTCGCATGAGCACATTATCTGAAGAAGAAGTAAAAGACGGTAAAGCAGTAGCAGCTTCTATCGCTGAATATGCAATCGAGTGTTCTTTAAACAAAGTATTCGGTTCTGAAGTACTAGACTATACAGTAGATGAAGGTGTTCAAATTCACGGTGGTTACGGATTTATGGCAGAGTACGAGATTGAAAGAATGTACCGCGATTCTCGTATTAACCGTATTTTCGAAGGAACGAATGAAATTAACCGCCTAATCGTACCAGGTACGTTCTTACGTAAAGCGATGAAAGGTGAATTACCACTTCTTCAAAAAGCACAAAAATTACAAGAAGAGTTAATGATGATGATGCCAGAAGAAGTAGGCGATGAGCCATTAGCACTTCAAAAATATTTAGTAAATAACGCGAAGAAAATCGGCTTAATGGTAGCTGGATTAGCTGCTCAAAAATACGGTAAAGCATTAGACAAAGAACAAGAAATTCTTGTGAATATCGCTGACATCGTAAGCAACCTATACGCAATGGAGTCAGCTGTTCTTCGTACAGAAAAAGCAATTAAAACAACTGGTCTTGAAAAGAATAAACAAAAAGTGTTATACACTGAAGTATTCTGCCAAGAAGCATTTAACGAAATCGAAGCAGATGCGAAAGAAACACTTATCGCAGTTGAAAACGGCGACATGCTACGCATGATGTTATCATCATTACGTAAATTAACTCGTCACACACCACTTAACGTAATTCCGAAGAAACGTGAAATCGCAGCGAAAATTTTAGAAGATGAGCGTTACACAGTTTAATATCTTTAAAGAACAGTAGTCGTATAAACGACTACTGTTCTTTTTTTTGAAAAAAAAGAAATTTTTAGTGACATAAAACTAATGCCATTAGTATAATGAAACTAATAGTATTAGTTTTCGTGAAAAGGGAGATGGGAATATGAGAATGATGCATGAAAAAACGGTATATCAATTGTCATTTTTGCCAAGAGTGTTTCCTGTGAATTGTTACTTTATAGAAGAAGAAGATGGTTTAACTTTAATTGATGCTGCTTTGCCATATAGCGCAAAAGGAATTTTACAGTCGGCTGAGAAAATAGGAAAACCAATTACGAATATTGTATTAACACATGCGCATGATGATCACATCGGTGCATTAGACGCATTAAAGGAAGTGCTTCCTCATGTTCCAGTCTATATTTCTAAGAGGGACGCAAAGCTGTTAGAAGGAGATACGACGTTACAAAAGGATGAACCGAATATACCGATAAAAGGCGGTGTACCCAAAAAAGTAAAGACGGTACCTGATGTTTTATTGGAAGATGGCGACCGAGTTGGATCGCTTCTTGCGATTATGACACCGGGACATACGCCAGGCTCCATGTCGTTTCTTGATGTACGAAATAAAGCTCTTATTGTTGGGGATGCATTCCAAACGAGAGGAGGTACGGCTGTTTCGGGACAAATGAAATTTTGGTTTCCGTTTCCAGCGATGGCAACGTGGAGTAAAGAAATATCATTACAAAGTGCAGAGAAGTTAAGAGAATATGAGCCGTCCTTGCTTGCGGCAGGGCATGGGAAAATGATAAACGATCCAGGGGCTGTCATAGAGCTTGCTATTAAGGAAGCGAAGCGGAATATAGAAAGTAGAAAAGAGGGGTAATTTATGTCACCGAGAATCGGACTTACATTACAGAAAATTGTAGAAACAGCAGCAGAAATTGCAGATGCAAATGGAATACAAGAAGTAACGTTAGCTTCACTAGCACAAACATTAGGGGTACGTTCCCCCTCGCTATACAATCATGTGAAAGGCTTACAAGATGTACGGAAACATCTTGGTATTTACGGAATCAAACAGCTGTATAACAGACTGGAAGAAGCGACCGAGGGTAAACGGATGGATGAAGCAATTCATGCTTTAGGAGAAGCGTATGTAACATTCGTACGTAAACATCCTGGACTGTATGAAGCAACTTTTTTACGAGATGAAGAAGTAAGAAGAGCAGGTGACGGAATTGTAAAGCTTTGTCTTCAAGTTTTACAACAGTACGGCTTAGAAGGAGAAAATGCACTTCATGCGACGCGTGGATTCAGAAGTATTTGTCATGGATTTGCATCGATTGAACAGCAGGGTGGATTTGGTTTGCCGTTAGATTTGGATATAAGTTTACATGTATTGTTGGAAACGTTTATTAAAGGATTACGTGAATAAGAAGCGAGACAAACAAAAACCTTAGAAGTGATTCTAAGGTTTTTAGTGCATATGATTTGAATAGAACGGTAGGCTTTTTCTCATTACATGATATTATTTTGCAGGTTTGAAAAATGTGCATATAGCTAAGGACAGGCAAACGAAAATAAATGCAATAGGATCTTGATATGGACTAGGCTCAGAGCCCTTCTGGATTTCTGTAAGGAAGTCGTGGGTTTTCATGTTCATTGCTCCTTTAACTATTAAGTTTTATATGATGCGAGGTTTATGGTGAATAGGAAGTGTTTTTTGAAATTTCATATAATAATTATTGCATAGCAATTCTATTCCTAAAACTATAAAATATAAAGTTTTTATAATATGTAAAATTGCATATTATTCTTTTTGTAAAATTTGTTATATTATCTTTATATTTAAATTAAAGGATTTTAATGATATAAATGAGAATAACTGGAGGGATACTGTGAGTAAAACAGTGTTAGAAGCGTATAGTGCGGAAAGAAAAATAGAGAATATAACATATAAAAATCTATTTGTAATGATAGCAATGATTATAGGGATTTCACTCCTAGGAGGATTATTCCTTGGTTTAGCCTTTGGGATTTATGGAGAAGAAGCATTAAGTACTAAATTAGAAGGATATTATTTGCTCTTATTCGATGCATCTGTTGTTGCTATCGTTTTATTAGCTTATAAACCGGTTCTTCATTTTATTAAATCTATTTGGGATTTATCCGTTTTGAAGAGTGGGAAGACATATTTATATCTATTAAGTGGTTTTATTATCATTGCAGTATCACAATATTTAATGTTACATGTATTTAGTTTTGAAAGTGCAGCAGAACAAAAGGAACAATTAGGGAGTTTAGGGCTTCAAAATAGCATACAAAGTATTATATATGTGTTAAGTGTTGCTATCATTACACCGGTTAAAGAAGAAATTCTATTTCGAGGTATTTTATATCGATTTTTAGAAAAGAGATATAATTTTTTAGTTAGTATCATGATTTCTTCCTTCGTTTTTGGAATTCTTCATGGAGGTCTTCTAATTACGGCAACGATTATGGGAATGGTATTTGCAATGTTATACAAAAAGACACAATCTATTATACCTAGTATTATTTTACATATTGTATGGAACTTACTTGTGAGTATAAGTATGATTGTATCTCTATAAAAATAAATACATAACCAGTATAAAAGATGAATGGCTTAGCTATTCATCTTTTATTTTGTATGCACGTGAAAAAGTTAATTTATGTATACAATCAAAAAATAGCTAAATACTAACAGTGAACGAATAAAGAAAGGTAGGAGTATTCTATGCAAAATTTAACAGAGCTTGAAGTAGAAAACTTACGTCATTTAATTGGTGGACATGCAACAATTATTAACAAGTTGGAGCAGTATGCACAGACGTGTACGGATCCACAACTGAAACAAATGCTACAAAAAGATGCGCAAGATGCACGAAATACGAAACAACAATTAATGACTTTCTTAGGATAGGAGGAAGCGAAAGATGAATGAAAAAGATATGGTAAATGATTATTTAGCAGGATTAAATGCAAGTTTAACAAGTTATGCAAATTATATCGCTCAGTCTGATAATGAACAGTTACACCAAACGTTAATTCAAATTCGTAATCAGGATGAGATGCGTCAACGTAATATGTATGAGTATGCAAAGCAAAAGAGTTATTACAAGCCAGCAGCACCTGCGAATCCGATGATTGTACAACAATTAAAAAGCCAATTAAGTGCGGAATAACAGAAAAAAGAAAACGAGCGAATCTATTCGCTCGTTTTCTTTTTGTATATGTCAATAAATACATAATAAATATTTTTCCAGTTGTAACAAATATGACGAAAATGGAATATAACAATTCACAAAAAGGACAAAACATTGCTCAATATTTCACAAAGTATCCATGGTTTATATCGTGGGAATCTCTATAATTAGGAGTGTAAAGAACAAAAGAAATAGATTATATAATCAATTAGGAGAGATTGCTATGAAACGAAATACAAGAAAAATTGCAATTATCGGTACTGGATTAGTTGGATCAAGTTGTGCATATTCCATTGTGAATCAAGGCATTTGCGAAGAGCTATTATTAATTGATATAAATCATGAACGTGCAGTTGGGGAAGCGATGGATTTATCACACTGCATTAACTTTACAAATACAAGAACAAAAGTATATGCAGGAAGCTATGAAGACTGCAAAGATATGGATATTGTTATTATTACAGCAGGACCAGCACCAAAGCCAGGGCAAAGTCGCTTAGATACTTTAGGAGCGAGTGCGAAGATTATGGAAAGTGTTGTTGGTGGCGTAATGGAAAGTGGATTTGACGGTATTTTCTTACTTGCATCGAACCCAGTTGATATTATTACATATCAAGTGTGGAAATTATCTGGATTACCTAGAAATCGTGTAATCGGTACTGGTACTTCACTAGATTCTTCTCGCTTACGAACAATTTTATCTGAAATGTTACATGTAGATCCTCGTAGTATTCACGGGTATTCATTAGGGGAACATGGTGATTCTCAAATGGTTGCTTGGTCACACGTAACTGTTGGTGGAAAACCAATTCTGCAGATTTTAGAAGAGAAAAAAGATCAATTTGGTGAAATAGATTTAGATGAAATCGTTGAGAAGACTGCGAAAGCTGGATGGGAAATTTATAAACGTAAAGGAACTACTTATTACGGAATCGGAAATTCTCTAGCATATATTGCAAACTCAATCTTTAACGATGATCATCGTGTCATTGCTGTATCAGCTATTTTAGATGGTGAGTATGGTGAATATGATATTTGTACAGGAGTACCAGCTATTATTACTAGAGATGGTATAAGAGAAATTGTAGAACTAAATTTAACAGAGGATGAAGAATCTCGATTCGCAAAATCAAATGACATTTTACGTGATTATATGAAAACAATTGGCTACTAACTTATAGGAGAAGGTGAAACAAATGAAGGAATATATAATGTCTCGTGTATTTAAAGCATCAGCTGGAATCGCACAAGGTATTTTCGTATCCCTTGGAATTGGTTTACTAATCGAAAATATAGGAAGAATTGTTGATATTCCGTTGCTTATTACAATCGGAGTTGTTGCAAAATCACTTATGGCACCAGCCATTGGTGCCGGAATTGCTTTTATGCTCGGTGCAAATGGCCTTGTAATCTTCTCGGCTATGGTAGCTGGAGCGATTGGTGCCGGATCCATTTCAATTACTGAAGCAGGTCTAATTATTAAAACAGGTGAGCCAATCGGAGCATTATTAACAGCGACTTTAGCTGTATATATTGGTAAACGTTTAAGCGGAAAAACTGCGTTAGATATGATGCTCGTTCCATTTGCCGCAATATTAGGTTCTGGTTTAGTCGGTATTTGGTTATCTCATAATATTACTCCCGTTTTAAATACAGTTGGAGCATTCATTAAAGATAGCTCAGCTGGTAGCCCGTTCATCGCTTCTATCGTTATTGCGGTAGTTTGGGGACTATTACTTATCTCCCCAGCTTCATCAGCTGCGTTAGCGATTGCACTTAGCTTAGACGGTGTTGCAGGTGGTGCTGCTCTTGCAGGCTGCGTTGCTCAGTTTATCGGATTCTCTGTTATCTCAGCGAAAGAAAATAATTTAGGCGGCATATTAGCTCAAGCACTTTGTACTCCGAAAGTACAGTTGCCAAATATCACTAAAAACCCAATGATTCTCGTCCCAACTGTTGTCGCCAGTGCGATAGTTGGTCCAGTATCTGCATTAATTTTCCAACTGGAAGCGGGAAAAGAAATTGCAGGTCTTGGATTAAGTTCCCTTATCGCACCAATTAATTTAATTTCCAGCGAAGGATGGGAAGTTGTCCCAGCGATGGTAATCACTTATATCGTCATTCCAGTAGCTGTTTCTTATATACTTTACATTGCTCTTAAAAAAGCAGGTCGTATTCACTCTGGTGATATGACTGTACCGCAATCTTAAATTGAAAATCTCCTTTTATATAGAGAAAAGCAGACTGAGAAGCCACAGTCTGCTTTTTACATTTTTTGATTTTGTTTTACTGGAACACGTACTGTTTCTTTTGCTAATAAAAGTTGGACGCCGAAGTAAAGTATGCTTGCAAGAGTCATTCCAGAAATGGCGTCTACAAATGCATGTTGCTTCGTAAATAGCGTTGATAAAATAATAAGCGTACCGAAGAAGGTAAGGATGTAATATTCAAAAGCATGTTGTTCTCTACGTTTAAAGGCAGCTAGCATAATGACAAATGTAGTCAGAACGTGAATGCTTGGGAAACAATTTACTGGTTGATCGATACTATAAATATAGCGGACTAGTTCGGAAAACACGTCTGATCCAACAACGGTTGGGCGTGGTACAGTTGTCTGCCAAAAATAATAAATGGAAAAACAAGCAAGTTTTCCAAGAATGATACTACTTAAAGTGACATAATATTGCTTTCGATCTGCAAAGCAGTAATAAATAAGTGCGCCGTATAAGTAAGGAAACCAAAGTAAATAAGGAATAATAAATGCTTTCACAAATGGAATCCAATCATCTACTACAGTTGTGACATCTACTGCGTGTACAGTCGATTTATTTAATACATCGTAAAGGGGACTTACGAGTACGAGTAGAAGTATATAACTTAACGGAAGAAAAGATGAAAGTTTAAATTTCTTCATGATAATCTCCTATGTTTAGTAATGTAAGTAAATTCAATTGATTATAATATAGAAACGCAATTTGGGCTATCGATTTTACTTACATTTTCTTGAATGAACCTTACGTTTTTGTCACTTGACTGAAAAGAAGGGGAGGGTGCTAAATGAAGCGTTTATCGTGTTTATTAGTTTTTATATTGATATGCCTAGTTGGTGCTGGGTGTGCAAAGGATAAAGAAGGAGAGAAATTAGAATATAACGGAAGAGCACTCGTAATTGGAATTGTTGGAGAAAAACCAAAGGATACGTTTAGGAATATAAAATTTGAGGAAATGAAGTTAGAGGAACTGGAAAAGAAATCTAAGGAAGTAGATGGTTTTCTCATAATGAAAGCTCACTTTCAAGAAGCCTCAACAGAGCAATATAAAAATGTATTTTCATCACTAAAGAAACCAGTATTTTTTATCGGTTTACAAGATAAATCATATTCGATTTTTATTACAAAAGGGATAGAGTATAACAGTGCCCGAAAAGATGTAAATGCGATGTATACGCAAGGGTTTGCAAATATCGGAAGTGGTGAAGGACAACAATGGGCAGTTGGTTTATCTAATGGCGGAAATACAGAAGAAAGTATTCATAATATGTATATCGTCGTATTTCAAACAATTGCAGATTATTTGAATAGGTGAGGAAGAAGCCTGTGAATTAGGCTTCTTATTTTTGGGTAGAAGCTAAAAGAGAAGCTAGTTTAAGTATGGCAAATGCAGAAGTTGCTGCTAAAATAGATAAAAATGGATTTAAACTTGGGGAGGAGGCCTCTTTAGCAAAATATGAAGCGGGTATAGATATCATGATTTACATCTTGTTGGTTCAGCCTCACTTGGACAAGTCGGTAGTTCACTAAAGGTAAGTTCAAGTGAATTTAAAGTTAATTTCCCTTGGGGACCTGGAGCTAGTCCTGTGGGTACAGGTGTTGACGTAGAGATAAAGTAAAAAGGAGTATCTTGTATGACTTTAAAAAGTTTGAAAAAAATTTTAACAATTCTATTTGTTATTTGTTTTTTTGGTACTATTATTTTTACAATGTTTGATGCTACATATAATTTAAAAGAAAAAATAATCTTTTCATTAATATATTTAATTACAGTTCCTATTAGTTTTTTAATTTTATATAAAATAGGTAAATTTTTCATTAAATAAAGAGTTAAATTAAAATAGAGAAAGATACATTACTTCCGATTGGTTCAGTTGTGAGGTTTAAAACATGGGAACAAACATTGATGATATATGGTAGAAAACAAGGGAATTCAAAAACTAAGAAAACTTGGGATTATGTAGCTTGTTATTATCCTATCGGAAATATTTCAACTGAATATAATATGTTTTTTTATCATGAATATATATCAGAGGTGATTTTTACTGGATATATAAATGGAGTTGCGTGAAGATTTAAAATGGAATTATATTTTTTTGTATATAAATAGAGGATGTTTATTGTGAGAATAAGGTGGAATGATGTTGAAAACTATTAAAAATACATTATTATTTGTTCTATGTTTGATGGTTCTTAGTGGTTGTTTTACAAGAGAGGGAACGATTGTTGGTGGTAAGGTTCATGGTTCTTCAGATAGCGTATCTGGTAGTATATCGGGGGACTATAGGAAATTTACTGGATCTGCAACTCAAGATAGAAAAGTTAAAAAAGGGGAGAATTGGATCTTTTCTTTTACTGATAAAACTAAACAAGGAACTATAATTGCTTATGTTGTAGATTCAAATGATAATACTATACTAGAATTTAATAGTGGCGAAGGTAAAAAAAGCATTAAAGTATCTAAGGATGATACATATAAGGTTAAAATTAAAACGGAAGATCATGGTGGAGAATTTCGAATATCATGGGAAAAAGAAAGATAGTTTTTAAAATTATAATGCCTGTTTGAAAAAGTAGAGGATGAATATTATGTTCTTAGGATTCGAATACCTTCCAAAGAGATGGGGAAAAAGGAAAGTTTCAGAAAAGTTTCAGCAAGCAAAATTTGCTGATGAAGGAAAAGGGATTTTGATTATTACTTATGCTATCGATTTATATGTTATATCTATTCCTTTAAAAGTAAAGAAATATAATTCACTTTAATTTGTATTGAATATAGAAGTGATTATGCTATGAAAGTCATGTGTATACATGGCTTTTTCTTTGCAGTAATTTCTTTAACATCATGGAATACTCTCACTATTACGGCCAAAATCGTTATTTCCTTTTATCTGTACGTCTTTGTTATGTGAAGTATTTCCAGGTTTTTTGACTAGGCTGAACTGGTTAAATAAACGTTTGTTTAAGATGTATGTTCGGTAGGAAGAAACTGATACAGCTCAAGGGTTAACAAAGAAAAAAGGGGA
>NZ_JAKUFR010000085.1:0-20952 GCF_022663555.1 Bacillus cereus group sp. BfR-BA-01381 | reverse complement strand
GACAGGAAAGACTCAAGATGCATTTACTTTTGAGAAAGCGAAAGAATATATTAAAAATGAATATAAAGAAGACTATGATTATACGCTAGAAAATACGCAAGTAGAGAATGGAAAGAAATATTATCAAATTAGAGTGCGTACGACATATAAAATAGAAGGCGCAGCTGGATCAGGATTTACTGGCGTATTTAAAGTATTTGAAGATGGTACAATTGTTGAAGTGCACTAAATTAATGGAAAGGTATCCTCAAAGTGTTTGAGGATACCTTTTTAGCATAAAAAAAGGCATCTAGCAAAAGTACTAGATGCAAATAAAAACACAAGGGAAGACAAAATTCTTCCCTTTTCCCGTAAGTAATTATATCAAAAAATTTATAAAAAACTAGCTTTATTTTTAATATAATTGATGTGTGAAGCTATGAAAGTATAAGATTACACTATTTTTATAGTGTTTTGTTGGGAAAGGAGCCACGTATATGATTAATTTTAAACCAGAAAATTTGAACCAACTATTAAAAGTGATGCTCATTAGTGCGAATAAGTCTTATGATGCGATTCAAGAGTATGAATATACGGGAGAAGCAGTCGTATTCCGTGTAGACTTCGAATATATTGACGTTTCTCTTATGATTGTAGATATGCTAGGAAGATCAGCGGCGAGATTTAACATTTTGCCATTTGCTAAACCAAATACGAATGAGATAGATTACATTCAGTTTCAAGTGCATTCCATTAATGAAGGGAATTTTAAAGAACTAATCGATACGATGTAAAAAACTATAAAGTGAAACTTTAATCAGTGGGAGACTCATCCCCACTGATTATTAGTTGAACCAATCGGACGTTTACGGGCAGTTGATCGTCCCTCTAACTTCTTTGCTCCAGCTGAAATTTTTGGGGGAGTTCTACTGCCCGTTAACGCGGGATAATTTTACAAATATGTATATACCAACTAATATATAAGTAATAAATTCATATAATTGGAGTGATGAAATGCAGCCGTTAGAAAGGGAGATTCATTCTAATATGCTGAAAGTGTGGCGAATTCACGCTTTAATTGGGGCGGCAGTTATACTAGCAGTCGTAATTGCGTATTTCTTTTTTATGATCAATTTTAATTGGTGGGGTTGGTTGTTTGGCTTGTTAGTAACAGGCGCTATTTTATTTATCCCGCTTGATTATTTTGTGTTTCCAAATTTACGTCAGCGCTATTATAGTTACAGATTAAATGAAGAAGAGATTGAGATTCAAAAGGGAATGTTCATTGTAAAACGCGTACTCATTCCGATGATGCGTGTGCAGCACGTTACGATTGAACAAGGACCGATTATGAGAAAGTATAATTTAGCAGAATTACATATTTCAACAGCAGCAACTTCTCATAGTATTCCAGGTTTAACGAAAGAAGAAGCAGAGCAGCTGAAAAGACAAATTGGAGAACTTGCGAAAGTGAGTGATGAGGATGTATAAGAGGCAACATCCGATTACGATATTGTTAGGTATTCGAATTGCAACTTTGTTGCCTTTTATTTTGCTTGTTTTATTTCGATCAGATGGCCAAGTAAAACCTTGGTATCTCTTACATCTTGTTCTCTTGGCCATATTCTTCATTATGGCTATTTTCTCAGCTATAAAATGGTATTTCAAAGTGTACTGGGTTGAAAGTAATATTTTACATATAAAGCATGGTGTGTTCGTTAAGAAAGAAAGTTACTTAAATAAAGAACGTGTGCAAAATATTAGTACGTCTTCTAACATCATTTATCAAGTGCTTGGACTGACGAAATTAAATATTGAAGTGGCAGGCGGCGGTACTGAGCCAGAAGTGATGTTGGCGGGTATTAGAGAAGATGAAGCGAAGGAACTCATTGCTTTATTACATAAAGAAAGAAGTGTTGTGAGTGAAGAAGCGCCTGCGGAAGAAGGAAGTAAGACGGTATATCAGTTAACAACGAAAGAGATTTTAGCAGCATCTATTACATCTGGTAGATTCGGATTAGTGTTTTCTATGTTAGTCATCCTTTACACAGAGTTTAATCAATTTCTACCAAAATGGCTTATCAATAAAGTAGAAGCGTATGTGATGGATAACGGTGTATATGAATTAATCGTTATGGCGGCGATTTTAATGGCAGTTTCGTGGGTCATTTCAACAGCAGGTTATGCATTAAAATATGCGAACTTTAAAATTGAGCGAAACGGAAATGAAGTTCGTATCGTGCAAGGTTTATTTGATAAGAAAGAGTTTGTTTTAAAATTACACCGTATTCAAGCGATTACGGTGAAAGAAGGCATTCTCCGCCAGCCTTTCGGATATTGCTCTGTCGAAGTAGAAGTCATTCAAAATATAGAAGCGGCAGGAAATGAGGTGATGTTACATCCTTTTATGAAGAAAAAAGATGTGCAGCAGTTACTCGCATATTTACAGTTGCCGTATGAAATGGAAGCGGAAATCGTTCATTTACCGAAAGCAGCATTACGTCGTTATGTCATCATGGGCTGGATTACAAGTGCCGTACTCGCTGTGCCAATCATAGGTGCGAGTATATATTTTAAACAAAATATCGCGTTATTCACTCTCATACCACTATGTATTATATTTACGTTACTTGCATACGCGCGGTATACAAGTAGTGGTTATATGATACGAGACAATCAGTTAGTCATGGTGTACCGAGGACTCGCGAAATATACAGGAATCATGCGAAGAAGGCATGTGCAAGCAGTCGGATACAGTCAATCGTATTTTCAAAAGAAAGACGAGCTATGTACAGCTGTCGTATCGGTAGCGGGGCATCCTTACAAAGTGAAGCATATGCAAAAAGAAGATGCGCTTTGTATATATAATTGGTACAAAGAAAAAAGAAACACCGGCGTGTAACGGTGTTTCTTTTTTTATGTCGTCATTTGTCGATAAGTCGATATTCTTTGTCGAATCGTCGATATATTGTAAGTTACGGTCGATATATTCGAAAAATCGCTGATATATGCTGAGTTGTGATCGATATAATTTCACATACCGCCAACTCCAAACTCCGAAAACTAAACTAACACATCAAAAGTAGTCACAAATGACGGATGAGAGAAGATACTTTTCTGCTGTTCCGCATGTGGATGTGCCGGAGTTTTTCCTTCTGCTTGGACAGGACGTTTTTTATGAGCATTTTCGAATGAACGTGATTCTGTCCAGTCTTTAAAGTTTTGCTCTGTTTCCCACATCGTTAAGATGACATATGTATCGTTACTTAATGGGCGTAGAACGCGGATCGCTTGGAATCCGGGTTCGTTTTCAATAAGGCCTGCTCGGTTTTTAAAACGGTTTTCAAATACAGGGCGACCTTCGTCTGTTACAGAAATGTTGTTACAAACGATATAGCCAGGTTGTCCTTTAAATTCTCCAACAGCGTCTAGTACATCATACCTAAGAGATCCTTCTACAGATTCTTCTGTATTTTCTTTATAAAACATATTTTTTTCATCATTTTTTGCAGTGAAATGTGCTTGTTCTAGAGGTGTTTCGTATGAAATAATAGCTTTCATTTTAATGCCCCCTTATTTATTTGTTTCTATTATATCAACTCTCTTAAAAAACTTCGAAGATTATATACATAAAGATACCTCTTTTTCAAATAATAAATGTACCATCATTTGGAAAGAAGGCCGATGTATGAAGAAAGTAAAGTGGACTTTATTAGGTGGGTTAGCAACGCTACTATTAGCGATTGTCCTTTATAAACTAATTGTGTTAGCTGGTGGCTATATGATGGATGAAAAGCAGCTCGTTTTCCACTCTTCATCACGTATCGTTGACCAGAAAGGGAAAGAAATTACGAAATTATACGTAGAAAATAGAGACTTGGTGCCAATCGAGCAAATTCCGAAATATGTGCAGCAGGCGTTCGTTGCGGTGGAAGATTCTCGTTTTTATGAGCATCAAGGAATTGATTATCCGTCTATATTTCGGGCCCTTTATAAAGATACGTTAGCAGGAGAGAAGGTCGAAGGCGGTAGCACGATTACGCAGCAACTTGCTAAAAACGTCTTTTTAACTCGTGAAAAAACATTTACGCGTAAGTTGAAGGAAGTCGCAATTTCCCTTCAATTAGAGCAAAAATATACGAAGCAACAAATTCTTGAAATGTATATGAATCATATTTATTTTGGCCATGGAGCTTACGGTATTCAAGCTGCAGCAAAGTTATATTTTAATAAAAATGTAGAAGATTTAACAGTAGAAGAGGGCGCAATGCTTGCAGGTCTTCCGAAGTCGCCAAACGGTTATTCACCTTATTTTTCTCCAGAGAAGAGTAAAGAACGCCGTGATCTCGTATTGTCACTTATGCATAAACAAGGCTATTTGACTGCCGAAGAAAGCGTACGTTATCAAGGAAAGACAATCGCTCTATATAAAAACTTAGATGAGAATGAGCTCGCATATATGCCGTATATTGATATGGTCATAGATGAAGCAGCACGTTTATACGGATTGTCTCATCAAGAAGTACTTCGCGGAGGGTATACGTTTGTTGTACCGATGGATGAAAAGATTCAAAAGGTAGCGTATAACCAGTTTCAAGATGCAAGGAATTTCCCTGGGAAAGAAGAGGGCGCGCAAGGTGCTTTTTTATTAATGGATAATCGTACAGGCGGAATTAAAGCGGCGATTGGCGGAAGAAAGTACGTCCCGAGAGGATTTAATCGTGTTTTTGCAAAAAGACAGCCCGGTTCTGTGCTAAAACCACTTATCGTTTATGCGCCAGCACTCGAAACGAAAAAGTATAATCCGTATTCTTTATTGACGAATGAAAGACATTCTTTTGAAGGTTATGAGCCTCGGAACTATAACCGTGAATATTCGAAGGAAATAACGATGTACGATGCGATTTTAGAGTCAGCAAATGTACCGGCAGTTTCTTTATTAAATGAGTTAGGGGTAGAAGAAGGAAAGCAATATTTAGAGAAAGGAAATGTTCATATTGCCGATGCTGGCTTAAGTACAGCGCTTGGCGGATTGAAAAATGGTGTTTCAACATTTGATCTTGTGAAAATGTACCGTGCGTTTTTAGCAAATGGTGATATTATTGAGCCGCACGTTATTGATAAAGTGTTAAATAGACACGGTGCAGTCATTGGAGAGTCGCCAAAAGTAGAAACGAAAATTTTCTCGAAACAAACGGCTTGGTATATGACGAAAATGCTTGAAGGAGTTGTGAAAGAAGGGACAGCGAAAGCCGGTGTATATAACGGGGCGTTAGCTGGAAAAACAGGTACAACTTCACTGCCAAATGACGATAATGGAGCGAGAGACATGTGGTTCGTTGGCTATACGCCAAATTTAGTAGGCGCTGTTTGGATTGGTTATGACCGCATAGATAAAGAGCATCAGTTGCAAGGAGAAAGTGCGTCAGCAACAAAATTGTTTAAGAAAATTTTAACGAAAGCAAATGTAGAACAGAAAGAGAAATTTAGGAAGCCAGAAGGTGTGGAAACAATCGGTGCTCCGATTCGTCTGCGCAAGATTGAAGATGTGAAAATGAAATTAGCATTTAGTCCTTTCGGTTTATTTAAAGCGAAATTAAGCTGGACACCACTTCCAGATGAAAGAATTATGTATCGTATTTATAGAGTGGAAAATGGAATTCATACGCATGTAGGTACTGTAAACGGTGCCGGGGAATATGAGGAAAAGTTTGTTAACATCTTTTCAAAACCGAGTTTTTACGTTGTGCCATATAACACACAAACGAATCGTGAAGGAGAAAAGTCAAAAGTAGCTAAACCATAGTTTTTCTCTGTGTTATAATAAGAATGTTGTGAAAATAGTAAGCGTTTTTAAGAATGTTTGTGTCAATTTAATGAACAACGTACATAATATTATGCATTTTGTTTTTACAAGCTGTATAGTAAAAAAAGATAAATATCGAACGTATTCGAAGCATTGTGGTAAGGAAGGGAGCTAGGGTCTTGGTAAGAACTATAAATGAGACATTTTTACAAGCATGTAGGGGGGAACGTACTGATTATGTACCAGCATGGTATATGCGTCAAGCAGGTCGTTCGCAGCCGGAATATAGAAAGATAAAAGAAAAGTATTCTTTATTTGAAATTACACATAATCCAGAGTTATGTGCTTACGTTACAAAACTGCCAGTTGATCAATATAACGTAGACGCAGCAATTCTATATAAAGATATTATGTCACCACTACCTGCAATTGGTGTGGATGTAGAAATTAAATCAGGTATTGGCCCAGTTATTGATAATCCAATCCGTTCTTTACAAGACGTAGAAAAACTAGGGGAAATCAATCCAGAAGATGACGTGCCGTACATATTAGATACAATTCGTTTATTAACGACAGAAATGTTAGACGTACCGTTAATCGGTTTTTCAGGAGCTCCATTTACGTTAGCGAGCTATATGATTGAAGGCGGTCCATCTCGTAACTACCATAATACGAAAGCGTTTATGTATGCAGAGCCGAAAGCTTGGTTCGCATTAATGGATAAACTAGCAGATATGGTTATTACATATTTAAAAGCGCAAATTAACGCAGGAGCAAAAGCAGTTCAAATTTTCGATTCTTGGGTTGGAACAGTAAACGTAGCAGATTACCGTGTATTTATTAAACCAGCAATGGAGCGTATTTTTGCAGAAGTTCGCACGATGGGTGTACCGATGATTATGCACGGCGTAGGAGCTGCGCATTTAGTAAATGAATGGCATGACTTACCGCTTGATGTAGTCGGTTTAGACTGGCGTTTACCAATTGAAGAAGCACGTGCACGCGGCGTTCATAAGGCGGTACAAGGTAATATGGATCCTTCGTTCTTACTTGCACCATGGTCTGTTATTGAAGAACATGTAAAAGGTATTTTAGATCAAGGGATGAAGCAGCCAGGTTATATCTTTAACTTAGGTCACGGTGTATTCCCAGAAGTAAATCCAGATACATTAAAACGTTTAACTACATTTATTCATGAATACTCTAAAGGGCAGTTAGCGAAGTAAAGGAGCATTGCTGTATGAAAAAGAAAATTGGTTTGCTTGTAATGGCATACGGAACGCCATATAAAGAAGAAGATATTGAACGTTACTATACACATATTCGCAGAGGAAGAAAGCCAAGTCCTGAAATGCTAGAAGATTTAACAGAGCGTTACCGTGCAATTGGTGGTATTTCTCCTTTAGCTACTATTACATTAGAGCAAGCTAAAAAGTTAGAGAAGCGTTTAAATGAAGTACAAGATGAAGTAGAGTACCATATGTATCTTGGCTTAAAACATATTGAACCGTTTATTGAAGACGCAGTGAAAGATATGCATAACGACGGTATACAAGATGCAATCGCACTTGTTCTTGCGCCGCACTATTCTACGTTTAGCGTAAAATCATACGTTGGACGAGCACAAGAAGAAGCTGAGAAACTTGGAAACTTAACAATTCATGGCATCGATAGCTGGTATAAAGAACCGAAATTTATTCAGTACTGGGTTGATGCAGTGAAAGGTATATATAACGGTATGTCAGACGCAGAACGCGAAAAAGCAGTATTAATCGTATCAGCTCACAGCTTACCAGAAAAGATTATTGCAATGGGCGATCCATATCCAGATCAATTAAATGAAACAGCGGACTATATTGCAAGAGGTGCTGAAGTAGCAAACTATGCAGTAGGCTGGCAAAGTGCAGGAAATACACCAGATCCTTGGATTGGTCCAGATGTACAAGATTTAACGAGAGAACTAAATGAAAAGCACGGTTATACTTCATTCGTATATGCACCAGTTGGATTTGTTGCGGAACATTTAGAAGTTTTATATGACAACGACTTTGAGTGTAAAGTTGTAACGGATGAAATTGGCGCGAAATATTATCGTCCAGAAATGCCAAATGCAGCGGACTCATTTATTGATTGTTTAACAGATGTTGTATTAAAGAAAAAAGAATCTGTACTGTAAGAAGAAAGGGGGAGCCTGCTTGAGGAAAAAAGTTGTAATCATCGGCGGAGGCATCACTGGATTAACAGCAATGTATAACTTACAAAAACATATTCATGAAAAAAACTTGCCGATTGATACATTACTTATAGAAGCATCGGGTAAACTTGGCGGAAAAATTCAAACCGTTCAAAAAGATGGATTTACAATTGAGCGCGGACCGGATTCTTTCTTAGCACGAAAAGAAAGTGCAGCTAGATTAGTGAAAGAATTAGGTCTTGGCGATGAACTTGTAAATAATCAGGCCGGTCAATCATTTATCCTCGTAAACAATCGGTTACATAAAATGCCGAATGGATCAATGATGGGAATTCCAACGCAAATTACGCCGTTTCTATTCTCCGGGCTGTTCTCCCCAATTGGTAAACTAAGAGCTGGTTTTGATCTATTAATGCCGAGGTCAAAGCCAGTATCTGACCAATCACTCGGACAATTTTTCAGACATCGTCTTGGAAACGAAGTGGTTGAAAACTTAATAGAGCCGTTACTATCGGGTATTTATGCAGGAGATATTGATGAAATGAGCTTAATGTCAACATTCCCGCAAATGTATCAAATTGAGCAGAAACATCGTAGTATTTCACTCGGTATGCGTACGCTCGCTCCGAAAGAAGAGAAAGCTGAACCGAAAAAAGGAATCTTCCAAACAGTGAAAACAGGTTTAGAATCTATTGTAGAATCTCTCGAAGCAAAGATGCATGAAGGTACGATAATAAAGGGAACTCGCATTGAAAAAGTTGCAAAACAGGGTGATGGCTATACGATTACTCTTAGTAACGGAAAAGAAATAGAAGCGGACGCGGTCGTAGTGGCAAGTTCACATAAAGTATTGCCATCTATGTTTGCACAGTACAAGCAGTTTCGTTTCTTCCGCAACATTCCGTCCACATCAGTTGCGAATGTAGCAATGGCTTTCCCGAAATCAGCCATTCAGCGCGATATTGATGGTACAGGATTTGTTGTTTCTCGAAATAGTGATTACACAATTACAGCATGTACGTGGACGCATAAAAAGTGGCCACATACAACGCCAGAAGGAAAAACGCTTCTTCGATGTTACGTTGGACGACCTGGTGATGAAGCAGTTGTAGAACAAACAGAAGAGGAACTCGTTCAGCTCGTACTAGAAGACTTACGAAAGACGATGGATATTACAGAGGATCCAGAGTTTACAGTCGTAAGCCGCTGGAAAGAAGCGATGCCCCAATATACAGTAGGCCATAACGAGCGAATGAAGAAACTCACAACATTTATGGAGAAAGAGTTGCCAGGTATATACTTGGCAGGTAGTTCCTACGCTGGTTCTGGTCTGCCGGACTGTATTGATCAAGGTGAGAAAGCAGCAAAGCGTGTGCTAGCTCATTTGGAGAAAGTAATGGATACGGAATTAATCGCACAGTAAAGAGAAACGCCTTCAATCACATTGAAGGCGTTTTGTTACTTATTCACCAATAAACATATATAAGTTATTTGGCTTTATAACGGCATCTCCTGCATAAATAACCCATTCTGTTAAGTCATCAAAATCTAAATGATAACTATTTCCTTCACTCATATCTTTTATAAAATATGGTTCGTTAATGAGTATTCCTTGAATGAATTCTTCCGTAATGTTTTGCATTTCAAACCACATATGTTCACTTTTTCCCTCTTCGTAGGAAACACCAAACTTAGCGAGAAAACGAAAATCTTCATTTGATTGTTCAATTTGAAAAATGTTGCTGAAATACCCGAAAGTATTCTTCGCATTGTAAGCCATACGAGCCGTTTCACTATTTGTTTTATAGAACATGAGCCCTGTAGCTTCCTCGTGTTCTTTGAAAAAGCTTTCGATACATTCTTCTGAAGTATCAAATTTGAACAAGAGAACAGATGGCGATTGATGGTATTCATCTCGGTCATCCATCCCGCCTAAGAATGTGTTTTGTGCATCTATAGGTTGTAGTTTCACTTCTTCATTCTCAATTGAAGATAATTGATCCATACTCGTTTTATGCCCAATATAAGATAATCCTTTTTCCCACGGAACAGCTACTGTATGTATAGAACCTTGCTGACTATGCGCGATAACGATAGGCTCATTCATAGGGACTTGTCCATTCTCAACGGCATTATTCGCAAATGTTTGAAAGAGGTCACCAATGCCGTAGTAGGAAGAAATACGATTTGGAATAATTAATTCTATTTCTGTTACGCCCGCTCTTAAAAGGCCGTGTGTATGAAACCAATATTGCGTAGGCTCGCCTTCTTTATCGTCTTCATAAACGGAATGAATAACGTATAAGTCAGGAATGTCAGGTAATAATTCATTTTCAACATGATATTCAATATAGCTTCTAGATATCACTTTCATTGCGGCACTTGAATCAATTACAAATAACAAATCCGGGGCGAGGTTCCATAAAAACTGTATTTGCTGGAAAAAGCAGTCTAGCACATCGCCTACAAATAGCGTACGGGTGAAAATTTCAGTACCGAAAGCCGCATCTTCAAAATGACGATCTACGATTGTAGAATCTTGTCTATTGTACAGTTTATATTCTTCTGGGTCATTCGCCTCATCAATATGCAGTTCATATGGTATGACTTTTTCATCCATATGTAACTCGACGATAAGGCTTGTCTCATCACTATAAACAATTTTTAACTCATCAACTTTAGTAGCGATAGTTTCTAGCCGCTGTTTTAATTGCTCAATTGTAATTCTAGTTGGTATAACAGCGATCATATCTGAAAAATGACGTTCTAATGTTCCATTCATAGCTGCGCGGTATGTTTCTGTTTGCACTTCCATCCAATCACTCCTATTCAAATGAATCCATTTTACATGCCAATTAAATTTCGATATTTCTGTTTTTTCTCTTTCATATTATAAAACGCATTCGTCGAAGGTGTAAAATTATTATTTTGTATTATTGTTTGAAAACGAGTAAATTAGATTAATTTTTTGTAAAACTTGTCGAAATATCATTCTATATAACGAATCATTTGATATGATAGAAATGCTGAGAAAATATGAAATAGGGAGAGGGAAATGGCTGTGAAGAAATTGTTAAGTGTCTTTTTATCATTCATACTATTGCTTTCATTTACTGGAACTTTAGCGCATGCAGAAGAAACTACTTCTATGTCAGTAGAAAAAGCGATTCAAGTATTTAAACAGCAAGGGAAAACGAAGGGGACAGTGGAAGGATATATCGTTGGATATACGCAAAGCCCTTCTAAGTACACGAAGGATCCGGCTAAGTTTGACGACACAAATGTGGCAATTGCCGATTCGCCAAATGAAACGAATCCAGACAAAATCATGCCTGTTCAGTTGCCAAAAGGCGATGTGAGAGCGGCAGTAAACGTAAAAGATCATCCTGAAAATATTGGGAAGAAAGTTAGTTTAACAGGGACGCTTGAATTATATTTTAGTAGCCCAGGTTTAAAATCAGTAACAGCTCATAAGTTTCAAGGAGAAGGACAAAACCGTGTTAGCGATGTAGTAGCTTCACCTAGTGGCGGAGAAGTTGCGAAAGGAACAGCGGTAACGTTAACAACGAATACAGAAGGAGCAACAATCTATTACACGTTAGATGGTTCTAACCCTACAAATAAAAGTGTTCGTTATAATGGACAAATTATAGTGAATGAAAATAGTGTAGTGAAAGCAATTGCTGAAAAAGAAGGGCTTACTTCTTCAGCAGTTTCAACATTTTCATTTATTATCGTAAACAATGAGCCAGTTCGTATTCATGATATTCAAGGAAAATCACATATTTCTCCTTACAACGGGAAGAAAGTATACAATGTGGAAGGCGTTGTAACAGCACTTGATAAAAATGGTTTTTATATAGAAGACAATCAACCAGATAATGATCCAGCTACTTCAGAAGGTATGTACGTATACAAAAAAGATGCAAATGTAGCAGTAGGAGATCTTATTCAAGTTGATGGAGTAGTAGAAGAATATGTTGGACCTGGATATGCAGAAAGGTTTGAAACAGACTTAACGACGACGGAAATTAAAGCGAGCCGCGTTGCTGTAATCGCAAAAGATCAAGCTTTACCAGCACCGATTGTACTTGGAGAAAACGGTGTGAAAATTCCTGATCAAATTATCGATAATGATGCATTTGGTTTATTTGATCCAAATGAAGATGCAATCGACTTTTATGAAAGTATAGAAGGTATGCGCGTTACGATGCCAACGCCAAAAATTATTGCCCCTCAGAAAAACGGAAATTTATATGTAACAGTGAAAAATGGTGGGAATAAAGTCGTAACAAAATATGGCACACCTGTATTAGATGAAAATCAATTAAATCCAGAGCGTCTTTCTATAAAAGTACCTCGTGATTATGTAGCGAAAGTAGGAGATACTTTCACTGGAGATATAACAGGAGTAGTCGGATATGATTATGGTGCGTTCCGCATTTCGCCAATAACGGAATTACCATCTGTAGTAGACGGCGGATTTAAGCAAGTAGGGGCGAATATTCAGCCGCGTCTTGATAAGTTAACAGTTGCTACATATAACATTGAAAACTTCTCGGCGAATAAAAAAGAAACAACAGATGAAAAAGTAAAGGCGTTAGCGTATTCTATTAAATACAATTTAAAAATGCCAGATATTATCGGGGTAGAGGAAATGCAAGATAATAATGGAACGATTAATGACGGTACAACAGATGCTTCATTAAGCGCAAAACGTATTATTGATGCGGTGCTAGAAATTCGCGGGCCAAAGTATGAGTATGTAGAAATTGCTCCGCATAATAATCTAGACGGTGGAGCGCCAGGAGCGAATATTCGCGTCGGTTTCTTCTACAACCCATCACGCGTGAAATTAGCAGCGGTACCGAAGTTACTTGATAAAAATGTCGTTCGCATTGGAGACGAAAACCCATTGTTTGAAAGTACACGTAAACCACTTGCGGCAGAATTTACATTCCAAGGACAAAACGTTGTTGTCGTTGCAAATCACTTAAACTCAAAACTAGGAGATGCAACGCCATTTGGAAAAGTACAACCGCTCGTATTAAAAAGTGAAGAAAAACGAGTTCAATTAGCACAAGAAGTAAACAATTTCGTACAAGGTATTCAGAAAAAAAACACGAATGCACCAGTTGTTGTGTTAGGGGATATGAACGATTTTGAGTTCGCTAAACCATTAAAAACGTTAGAAGGAACAATCTTGAAAAATATGTTAAACACAGTGCCGAAAGAAAATCGCTACACGTACATCCATGAAGGAAATGCACAAGTGTTAGATCATATTTTAGTAACAAACAACATTGCACCGCACACAATAGTAGATCCAGTACACTTAAACTCAAACATTATGAAAGAACATGGACGTGTAAGTGACCACGACCCAGTACTTGCTCAAATTGATTTGAAGAAAGCTTCTTAAATAATTGTAAAAGAACGCTTAGAAATATACTGAGCGTTCTTTTTCATTATTAGGAATTTTTATGCTAAAATAGATTGAATATTCACTTTTTAACATTAGGGGGTGTAGACATATGGTAGCCCAACTAAATGGGAAACTAATGAACCAACTAGCGATTTTTTTTAGCATGTTCATAATAATTAAGTTTCTAGCCGATGTAACAGGTCTTACGCAACCACTAGGTATGTATTATTTAGGCACGCTTAGTACAAATATCGCTTATATAGCATTCGGTCTAGCCGTAATTTTTACTATATTGGGTATTAAAAAGGAATTAAGTAAATATGCCATTATTTCAGTATGTTCGGCGGTAGGAATTCAAATAATCTATATGGTTGTTTTTGTAGTTTTATGGATGTTGGCAGGTACGCCGTAAAGGGGAGATGATTATATGAGTATTGAAAATATACGATTGATACATGTAAATGATAATAATCTCTATGTAAAAATGTTAGGAGAAGGCGAACCAATCATATTTCTTCATGGAGGACCTGGAAGTGAACACCGCTTTTTTCTTCCCTATATGGCTCCACTAGCAGAAAAATTCCAACTAGTTTTTTATGATCAAACAGGTTGTGGAGAATCGGAAGAACCAAAGGATAATCAATATTCTATGAGGGATGAGGTTGCAAACTTAGAAGCAATGCGTGTGCAATTAGGGTTTGAAAAGATAAATATATTAGGTGAATCATGGGGATCGATGCTTGCATTATTGTATGCAACTACATACCCCGAACGAGTGAATAAGTTACTTTTAACAGCTGCGATAGGAGTTAATGTAAAAGGATTGGAAATGTTTGGTGAAGAACTGCAGAAGAGGTTAACGGAAGAAGATAAAGTAATCATTTCTGAAGTAAGCGAGAAGATTAAAATAGGAGAGGCTTCTATATACGATATGTTACAAGTATTAGATCCATATTATGTGTTTTCTAAGGAAACTTTAACTTATAAACAGAAAACGACTTTTAGTAATGAAGTTAACACAATACTAGGTGCAGATATGGTAAAAAATTATGATGTGACTAAACAAATAGAAAAGCTTTCGGAAACTCCAATATTAATTGCGCAAGGAAGTCATGATATTTTAACTCTTGCCACTATAAAAGAACATTTTACAGAATACATACCTCATATAGAGTTTGTAGAGATTGCGAATTGTGGACATTGGACGGTAGTAGAGCAGCCAAAGCAAATGTGTAATATCGCATATATTTTTTTTGAGAACTAAGAATAAGAGCGTAATTCCCATATAACTCAGGGAATTACGCTCTTATTCGTTCAATGATTTAGTCTGAAATTACTTGAAACGCTTTTCTACATCGATCTCTTTTTTGCAGTCTTCTTTTATATTTTTTTCTATCTCGCTTTACTCCTTGTATATACATAAGTAAGCTAACGAGAAGGAAGAAAGCACATTGCATCGTTAAAATGTACGGTGACATGCCTTGCAATGGTTGCTTTGGATCATATAAATGAATAGGTGCTCCACCTATTGTAGGGAATATTGTATTTAGTAGGACGTACGGAATGGAGTTAACTGCAAATGGAAATAGAATGGCCATATAGTCTTTTTGTGACCATGCAGATGCAGCAAGTCCTAAGAGGGCCATTAAACCTGCAAATAAAAAATTAATTCCAATATATACCGTAATGTAAGTGAGAGGCGCATCGAAGTATAGGTTTGCGAACATTCCATCCTCATTTATGATGCCAGAACCAATCGTAGGTGTTCCGTCTGGAATTGTTAATTTGCAAAATAATAACGATAAGATGAATGGAAATGTATAAAGAAATCCTCCGCAAAAAAACGTAACGATATATTTCGTTACTGAATAAGGAAATAAAGAAATTCCTTTGCTCACGAACGGTTTAAAACCATCTGACTTATCGGAATTGTAACTTGTACTAAAGGGGAAACTCGCAATAACTGGCATTAATAATAAATAAACATCCATTTCATTATCACGAAATCCAATCCATTTTATATCTGTTGATATAGGTCCGCTCGCAGCGTCTCCTAAATAACGAATGACATAATAATAATGATAAATACAAATAAGAACGAATCCACTAAACATAATAATTAAAGAAACACGATTACAAAAAGCTTGCTTTATATTTAAACGAAGTGCACGCATCATGACTGAAAAAGCCTCCACTATTTTGATAAAGTGAGACTTTAATCAGTGGGGGGGTTCTTCATCCCCCACTGATTATTAGTCTTCACCAATCGGACTTTTATGGACAGCCCGATCCCCACCTAAATTCTTTGCTTTCGCTGAATTTTGAGGTGGGGGTCTTACTGCCCATTAAAGTCGGATAAACTTGTCTATTTTCTATATTACTATTAAATGTAAAGATTTTCTTGTTTTTTTATTTGATTATTTAAAAAAAGAGAAATTTGTTGTTGGGAAGTAAGGTTTATTTGAAATTAGTTTTTTCTAAAATATGGTTGACAATTAAGTATTACGTTTGTAATCTTAGTTATAGATTACAAACGTAATACGAAGGAGTGAAATATATTATGACTAATCAATTACCTAAAATATCTGAAGCAGAATTAGAAATTATGAAAGTACTTTGGTCTAATTCTCCACAAACAGCGAATGAAATTATAGAAGAACTGGAAGATGCAATGGAATGGAAACCGAAAACGATCCGCACATTAATTAATCGATTAGTACAAAAGGAAGCCGTTGCTTATCATCAAGATAAAGGGCGTATGTACGCTTATTATCCATTAGTATCACAAGATAATTATTTACAAGTGGAAACGAAATCTTTACTAAAGCGTTTTTGCGGCGCGGCGTTTAAACCATTACTTGTCAATTTCTTAAAAGAGGAAAAATTGTCTTCAGAAGATATTAACGAACTAAAACGCATTTTAGACGAGAAGACCGAGGAGAATAAGAGGAAGGATTGATAAAAATGATAGACATGCTTATAAATGTATACCTTCCTTATTTTTTTGATTGGCTTATAGAAACGTCTCTTATGGCTAGTATATTAGTGGGATTTATTTTATGTATAAAAATACTATTTAGAAATAAATTAACCCCCCGGTGGCAATATATGCTGTGGATTGTATTAATGATTAGACTCCTTTTACCATGGTCACCAGATAGTTCTTATAACATTTATTCATTACTTTCTTATCGTTCTAGCGTATCGGAAGTTATTCCTAAAAATATGCCGTCTACTGAGAGTATAGTGAATATAGAAAGCGACCGTACAGTGGAATCAAATTCTAAAATGGTGACAAAAACTAGCGAACCGGAAGTAGAAGTCAGTTCGGAACAACAGACTACATTTTCTTTATACAAAATTGCTTTGTATGTGTGGCTAGCTGGGGTCATCGTATTAGCATTTATTACGTTTCTTACAAATAGACGGTTATATTCGTACATAAAGAAACAACCGGATATTACGGATGAACAGGTCGTTACGGTGTTTAATCGCTGTAAGCAGTCTATGAAAATGAAGAAGGTAGTTTCATTACGTTTAGCAGGAAAGATTGCGAGTCCAACTGTGTTTAGTTTCTTTCGCCCAAAAGTATTACTATCAAAAAAACACATGAAAGTATTAAACGAGCAACAATTACAACATGTTTTTTACCATGAGTTAGCTCATATTAAAAGAAACGACGTAGCTGTAAATTGGATTATGTACAGCTTAATCCTATTAAATTGGTTCAATCCGATTCTTTGGTACGCCTATTTTTGTATGCGAGAAGATCAAGAGTTAGCCTGTGATGCATATGCACTTACGTTTATAGATAAAGAGGAGCAAATTGCATATGGTCATACAATTATTACCCTTTTAGAACACTACTCCTATCAAGCACCAAGCCTAGCAAATTTAAGTAGAAATAAACGAACACTAAAAAGGAGAATCGTTATGATTAAAAAGTTCCAGAAGAAATCGTATCGTCTTTCTTTACTCGGAGTTATTGTCATAGTTGCTATAGCATCTCTTTCTTTATTCAATGCACGTACAACGGAAGGAAAGGAAAAGCAAGAGGATAAAGTAGAGCAGTCAAAGGATGCTTTCCAAAATGCTGTAGATATGCTGTATGGTACAGAAGAAAATGCGAAAAAAGAATATCATTATTCAGCAAGAGTGTATGAAGAAAAGACAGATTACTTATATTTAGCTGAAAAAGCTTTAACAAAAGATGAATTCCAGCAGTACATAAAATTATCTAAAAAAATTATTAATATACAGAAAAAAGGTGCTCCGAGAGATTCTGACTACGAGTCAACAGTTTTTAGAGAAGAGCGTTTATCAAAAGCTGATCGTGACAAATTATATGCACTTTATGATCAAGCAAAACCATTTGATGACAAAGTATACGAATCTTTAAATTACACGGTAAAGGAAGCGCAACAACATGTTGATTTTCAAATTAAGAAGCCAACGTACACAATTGAAGGATACAATCTGAAGGACGAAAATGTAGGTTATTTTATTAAGAGAAGACCTGAATTAATTATTGAATTAGAGTATACAAACGGAAAAGGAAACTATACAACTTATCAATCGCAAGTATTTGGAGAAAGTAAAGATCCGTTTCATGCTTTATTTGGTGTAGAAGAAAACATTGAACAGTACGAATTAGAAGGTAATCAAATATTCTACGCGACTCATAACTCGGATAGTAATTTACAAGGTATGAAGATGATTGTTCCTGCAAAAGGGAAAAATAGTGCATACCAAGTTGTTATTATTAATCATAGTCTAGAGCGTCAAGGAGAAGCAGTATTTGATAAAAATGTAAATAAGGAAGAGTTAGAGAAGATTATGATTTCTATGTTGAAATAGTAAAAAGGTGTTCTAGAGATGTATATCTTAAGGACACCTTTTCCTTTTCTCTTTTCTTCTGATAAACTATGGACAGTATGATATAACTTGACTGGAATTTTTTATACTGGAAATAATAAAAAAGAGAACTTGTATACAATGTAAGCGTGTGGTAATATCAAAGATGTACTGATTGACTATATTATCCAATTGGTCATTTTTGGAGGTGAAGATGTGGCGATAGATCGAAAACGTTCTATTATTGAAGCTGCAACAAAGTCTTTTTCAGCATTCGGTTATAAAGCAACAACGATGGATCAAGTAGCAAAATTAGCGAATGTAGGAAAAGGAACGATTTATACTTTTTTCAAAAATAAAGAAGAGCTATTTGGTGAAATTATTTCTAATTTAATTACAGAAATGAAGCAAGTTGCAGAAAATGCAATTCGTTCAGATGTTTCATTTTTTGAAAATGTACATAGAGCATTATATAGCATATTAGAATTCAGAAAAGAACATCAGCTCATGATTAAATTAATTCAAGAAGAGCGCGATATGGGAACGAAAGAAGTACAAGAAGTGATGCAACAAGTAGATGTGGAAATCGTTTCTGTCATTCAATCGTATTTAAAGATTGCGATTGATAAAGGTGAAATTAGCAAATGTGATCCAGAAATTACAGCATTTATTATGCTTCGCTTATACGTATCGCTTATTTTTGATTGGGAAAAAAATCATGAACCGTTAGAAAAAGAAAAAATCGCAGAATTATTCGAACTTTATTTATTAAAAGGATTGTCAAACTAAGATAATCCTTTTATTCTTATAAAAAGTGACCAATTGAACAAAACGGTCATACATTTATTTTAGGAGGGATAATAAAAATATTCACTTCATAGTAAAGAACAGTTGCATAGTATAAATTCGGGGATAAGGCATATGTATGAATAAGTATAGCCTTTTTGTTTGGGTAAAAATGACTAATTGAACATTTTAGTCATTTTAAAAAAGGGGGGGAAATAATGAAAGGAAATCAGTTACTTCGTAAAGAGTTCACACAAATTATAAAAAGTAAAAAAATATTAATTCCAATTATCGCGGTTTTATTCGTACCGATTTTATATGCAGGTATGTTTTTATGGGCCTTCTGGGATCCGTATAAACAGTTAGATGATTTACCAGTTGCGGTAGTCAATTTAGATAAAGGGGCAGTATTTGATGGGAAACCAATTGAGGTCGGAAAAGGGCTCGTTGATAATTTAAAAGATAATACAAGTTTCAAATGGGAATTTGTAAGTGAAAAAGAAGCGAAAAAAGGAATGGAAGGCAGAAAGTATTACATGTTAGTACGCATTCCAGATGACTTCTCAAGTAACGCTACAACGTTATTAAAAGAAGATCCGAAGTCATTAAACTTAGAATATATTCCAAACGAAAGCTTAAACTTCCTATCTTCACAAATTGGCGGAACAGCCATTGAAAAAATTAAAGGTGAAGTATCAAGTACGTTAACGAAAACATATGCAGAGAAAATGTTTGATTCCATTCAAGACGTCTCAAAAGGATTAGCAGATGGGGCGGAAGGAGCAAATAAACTACACGACGGATCAAGTGAGCTGCATGATGGTTCAAGTAAAGTGACGGAAGGTCTTCATACACTTCAAAGGAAGTCTGGGGAGATGAAGGATGGGGTTCAGAAATTAGCAGATGGATCTAATAAGTTACAAGATGGCTCCGGAAAAGTGACAGCAGGTTTAAATACGTTAAATGACAAAACCGGTGAAATGCAAATAGGCGTCGGAAAGTTATTAGACGGATCCGGAAAAGTAACGAACGGTTTACATGTATTAAATAGCAATGCAGGTATCGGAAAATTAGTAGATGGGTCAGGAAAAGTAACAGAAGGTTTAAATACATTAAATAGCAAAACGGGTGAAATGCAAAAAGGAATTGATGAATTGCATGATGGATCTGAGAAAGTGACTGGGGGTTTGAATAAATTAGTAAGTAAATCCGGTGAATTACAAAAAGGAACAACTGATCTATCAAATGGTATGGGGAAACTTGTTGAAGGACAAAATCAATTAGAAAAAGTGTCTCAAGAAATTCAAAAGGGATTGCAAGATTTAAATAGTAACGTACAAAAATCTGCTGCGGGCTTAGAGGAAATGCAGTCGAAAGGTCCTTCTATATTGAATACAGTAAATGAGAAAATAGATGGAGCTGGGGAAAATGTGGATCAATTAAATGAACTTACGCACTCAACAGCAGAAGATGCAAAAAATGCAGTACAAGATGTAGCGAATTTACAAAAGCAAATTGAAAGTTTACCAAAAGAATATCAAGAGCAGTTACAACCATTCATAACAAGTGCCGTAAAAAGTACAACGACAGTTCAGCAAAAATCTGCTGGGGTAGCAGGTGGAACAAATAGATTAAATGAAGAAGTAAAACAAATAAAAGGCGAAATAAATCAAAAAACAGGTGATGGACCAAGTAAACTGCCGAATGCAGCAGAATTAAAATCCTTAACTGTTGGTATTGAGCAATTATCCAGTGCACAAAAAGGGTTTGTTGAAAAATTTCAAGGGTTTGGTGCGAAGTTAAATACTGCTAAAGAAGGTACAAATAAATTTAAAAATGAATCCGGTCAATTAATTGATGCGATAAATCAATTAGCAGATGGCTCGGGTCAAGTAACAGGTGGCTTAG